>CAZJAY010000154.1:0-4454 GCA_964543915.1 uncultured Methylocystis sp.
GGGACCGGGCGAGTCGCGTCCATGGTATCGGAGCGTGGCCACGAAGACAAAGGAGCAGCCAGTGTCGATCGATCCGGACGACGCCAAAGCGGAATCGGTCGAAACAGCGGATTTCTGACGCGACCGCCGCAGTCTCGCGTCAGTAACGGCGCACGAGGCTCACGAGCCGACCCTGCACGCGCACGCGGTCCGGCCCGAAAATCCGGGTCTCATAGGCGGGATTGGCGGCTTCGAGCGCAATCGAGGCGCCGCGTTTGCGCAGGCGCTTCAGCGTCGCCTCCTCATCGTCGATCAGCGCGACGTAAATGTCGCCGGTCTCGGCCGTATCCTGCTTGCGGATGACGACGGTGTCGCCGTCGAGAATGCCGGCCTCGATCATCGAGTCGCCGCGCACTTCCAGCGCGAAATGCTCGCCGGTCGCGAGCAGATCCGGCGGCAGGCTGATTGTATGGCTGCGGCTCTGAATGGCGGAAATCGGCGTGCCGGCGGCAATCCGCCCCATGACCGGGATCGCGACATTAAGGAAGTCATTCTCCCCGGACGGCTCCCGCACAGCCTGGACCCGGGCGAGATCGCCATCGATGACCTCGGGTTCGAATTTTCCGCTGCGTCCCCCCGCGCCGCCCCGAGGGGTCGAGGTCTCGGGCAGCCGCAACACTTCGAGCGCGCGCGCGCGATTGGGCAGGCGACGAATAAAGCCGCGCTCCTCCAGCGCCAGGATCAACCTGTGAATGCCGGATTTGGAGCGCAGGTCGAGCGCCTCCTTCATCTCGTCGAAAGATGGCGGCACGCCCGACTCCTGGAGACGCGCATGAATGAATTGCAGAAGTTCGCTCTGCTTTTTCGTCAGCATCAGCACTGTCCCCTGACGCCCGGCGCGCGCCCCGAGAGCGGCGGCGCATCGAACCGGACGAATCCAAAACAAATCAGGAACAATGGTTAGCTGTTCTTGCTGCGTTCCGCAAGAGCGAAAACAAGCCAGGGTTTATACGCCGCAGACCTTCATGCGTCCTCGTAGCATCAATGCGTCTTCCCGCTCCCGGTCCCCGGCTTCGCCGACCCCTTCGCCGGCTTCCGGATCGAGCCGGTCGGGCCGACATCCTCGGCGATAGCCGACATGTCGCGACGCGTGTCGGGCGCGAGCGCCTGGGCGACCGGGTCCGGCGCCTCGGCGGCGCGACGGTCAGCGACGGCGCGGGCGGCTTCCGGCGTCACGACGGGAACTTTGGTGAGACCGCCCGCCGCCGCCTTGTCGCCAATACGCGCAGCCTTATCGTCCATGGCGATTTCGGTCGGCGGGACGATCGTCTCGGGACGGCTGACATCGGCGACCTGCGACGCGAAGCTCGGGTGCTGGCTGCCATCCTGATAGACAACGCGCACCGGCCTGACGCCCTCGCGTGCGAGTTCCGCGACCTTGCGCGCGTCATTGTCAGCCTTTTCGGCGACGGCGCGCGTCGTCTCGGGATCGGTTTTCAACGGCGGGCAGGCGGCGTCCGCCGTCATCGCGCGATTATCGGCAGGCGCGGCGTTGAACACGTAGCGACGGCCGCAGAACGCAACCCGCGGCTCTTTCAGGCTGACCTCGAAATGATCATTGCCATCCTTGAGCTGTTTCCAGAACGGCATGTTTGGATCAAGCCGGTGCTTCGCGAGATTCTCGGCGGTCATGCGGAAGGGGTAGGACTGCATCTGGATCGAGCGCTGGCCGCCGGAAAAGGAGGTCCGCGCAATCGCGTAGATTTCGGCGATCTGCTGATCGGTCATCGAGAAGCAGCCGGCCGAGGAGCAGGCGCCGTGAACCATGATCGAGCCGCCGGAGTGGCCGAGCGCGCGATCCAGCGCGTTCGGATAGCCGACGTTGAAAGAAAGGTAATAGGCCGAATCCGGATTCATCTGCGCCGGCGTGATCGAATAGAAGCCTTCCGGCGCCTGACGGTCGCCCTCGCGGATCTTGGGACCCAGCTGACCGGACCAGCGGCACATCGGGAAGGTCTTCAGATGGACGTAGGTTCCGTCCGGACGCATCTTCCAGATTTCGAGTTCCGATTCCTTTTTATAGGCGCGGATCAGCGTCGGCGATTCGGGGGCGACGCCCTTCTGGGCCATCAGCGCGACAGTCCGTGCAGGAATGGGGGCCTCCGCGCGATTTGCGAAATCGCCCTGACAGGCGGCAAGCGCGAACGTCGCGAGCCCCGCCAACACCGCGAGCGGCCGGAAAGCCGATAAATTCATGCGCAAACCCCTCCGCGCTTCAAAGATCCCCGATTTCTACGCGACGCCCGGTAACCCAATTCTTACCGGCCCCGTGCGGCGTCGCGCCTCCGGGCGCTTCCAAAATTATCAATAGGCTGAAATGGGTCAGGAAAATGTCTCTATGTGGCCGCAGCGGCCGAAATCCCGGGGATTTTCATAAAAAGGCTTAACGCTTTTCCTCGACCTTACGACCGATAGCCAGAAATTTGGCTGCCCGCGCATCCTTGATCTGGGCGCGCGACAGGCTGGAGAGAGACGCCAGCTCCGCTGCGATGGCGGCGCCAACCGCGTCGATCGCCGCCGCCGGATCGCGATGCGCGCCGCCCGGTGGTTCTGTCACGATGACGTCGATGATCCCGAATTTGAGCAGATCCTGCGCCGTGATCTTCATACTCGTCGCGGCGTCCTGGGCCTTTGAGGCGTCGCGCCACAGGATCGAGGCGGAGGCCTCCGGCGAGGCGACCGTATAGACGGCGTGCTCAAGCATCAGGACCCGATTGGCGGCGGCGATGGCGATCGCGCCCCCGGAGCCGCCTTCCCCGACGACGACCGCGACATTGGGCACGCCGAGCGCGAGCGCCGCGTCGGTGGATCGGGCGATCGCCTCGGCCTGGCCGCGCTCTTCGGCGTCGATTCCCGGGAAAGCGCCGGCCGTATCCACGAGCGAGATGACCGGAAGCTCGAAGCGATCGGCCAGCGTCATCAGCCGCACGGCCTTGCGATAGCCTTCCGGCCGGGCCATGCCGAAATTGTGTCTCAGTCGGCTGGCGGTGTCCGAGCCCTTCTCCTGGCCGATGATACAGACCGGTTGACCGCCGAGTCGGCCGAACCCGCCGACGATGGCGGCGTCGTCCCCGAAGAGGCGGTCGCCGGCCAGCGGCGTAAAATCCGTGATCAGCCGGTTGATGTAATCCGAGAAATGCGGACGCTGCGGGTGCCGCGCGACCTGAATTTTCTGCCAGGGCGTAAGGCCCGCATAAAGATCCGCGAGCGCCTTGGCCGCCTTGGCCTCAAGGCGCGTCAGTTCCTCGCCGATGGAAACGCCGTCGTCGCCGTCGGCCAGCGCGCGTAATTCCTCGACCTTCGTCTCCAGTTCGGCGACAGGCTTTTCGAAGTCCAGATAGGAGCGCATGATCGGAAAATATTGTCCTTGCAGCCGGCCGGAAGCCGACGCCCCGGACGGCGGCAAAGTCGCCGCAACCGACGGGGAAGTCAAGGAACGGCGCCAACGGCCCCATGCAGGCGGCGGCTGGATTTTTCGGGCCGTTTCGCCCAAATGCGGCTTCCCGTCAAAACATCCCCGGAGAAAACTGCGCCTTGAGCCAGACGCCCCCGCCCTCCACCCGGCCGGAAAGCCGCTTTGTCGCAGCGCCGGACGGTCTGCGCCTGCATTATCTCGATTTCGCTGCGGCCAGCCCCCGACGCGCCCCGCTGGTTTGTCTGCCGGGACTCGCACGCAGCGCGGATGATTTCGAGCGGGTGGCGCAAATGACGCAGGCGGCGGGTCGCCGGACGCTCGCGCTCGACTATCGCGGGCGTGGCCGTTCCGCCTGGGACCCGGACTGGCGTCACTATGATCTCGACGTCGAACAGGCGGATATTCTGGCCGTCCTGGCGGACGCCGGCGTCGATGCAGCGGTCTTTCTCGGCACCTCTCGCGGCGGCCTGCATACGATGCGGTTGGCCCTCGCGCGGCCTGGCCTCGTGCGCGCCGCCATCCTCAACGACATTGGTCCAAAAATCGAAAATGAGAGCCTGCTGCGGATCAAGCGCTACGTCGGCAAGCTGCCGCCGTTGCGCTCGATGAGCGAGGCTGTGGCGTTGATGCGATTTTCCGCCGGACAAACCTTCGCCGGCGTCGATCCGCAGGATTGGGAGACCTATGCGCGCCACACCTTCGAGATGAAGGATGGGCAAGTGACGTTGCGCTACGATCCGGAACTTGCGCACACGCTCGACGGCGTCGCGCCCGACGTTGAATACGAAACCTATTGGGACGCATTCGCGGCGCTCACGTCGCTGCCGCTGCTCGCCATTCGCGGCGAAACCACCGATCTGCTCTCGCTCGACACGCTGGCGGAGATGCAGCGACGCGCGCCCGGCATGCAGGTCTTCTCGGTGCCCGGCCAGGGCCACGCCCCGCTCCTGCTCGACGCCCCGACGATCGGACGGATTGCGGATTTTCTGGCGCGCATTCC
>CAZJAY010000155.1:0-4421 GCA_964543915.1 uncultured Methylocystis sp.
CGGCACTTTCACCGACAACACGCAGGTCAGACCCTCGCGGCAATCGTCGCCGGAGAGATCGACCTTCTCGCGTTTGGTGAGGCCGGAGCTTTCCGCATAGCCGGTGATCTGGCGTGTCAGCGCGGCGCGGAAACCGGCGAGATGCGTGCCGCCGTCGCGTTGCGGGATGTTGTTGGTGAAGCACAGAACATTCTCGTGATAGCTGTCGTTCCACCACAGCGCGAGCTCGACGTTGATATGCTCGCGTTGGCCTTTGACCATGATCGGCGACGAGAGCAACGGCGATTTGGCGCGGTCGAGCCAGCGCACGAAGGCTTCGAGTCCGCCTTCGTAAAACAGTTCCTCCTGTTTCACTTCGGCGTGCCGCGCGTCGGTCAGAATGATCCGCACGCCGGAGTTGAGAAACGCGAGTTCGCGCAGGCGATGTTCGATCGTCGCGTAATCGAAATCGACCATGGTGAATGTCGCAGGCGAGGGCAGGAAGGTGACTTCCGTTCCGCGCTTCGGCGCACCGTCCTCGATTGGGGCGTCGCCGACGACTGCGAGTTTTTCGACCGCATCGCCATTTTCGAAGCGCATCGCGTGTTCCCGGCCGTTGCGCCAGATGCGCAATTTCAGCCATACCGACAGCGCGTTGACCACCGAGACGCCGACGCCGTGCAGGCCGCCGGAAACCTTGTAGGAATTCTGATCGAATTTTCCGCCGGCGTGCAGCTGGGTCATGATGACTTCAGCCGCCGAGACGCCTTCTTCGGGGTGGATGTCGGTCGGAATGCCGCGTCCGTTGTCGGAGACCGTGCAGGACCCATCGGCGTTGAGCGTCACCGTGACGCGCGTCGCGTGCCCGGCCAACGCCTCGTCGACGGCGTTGTCCACAACCTCATAGACCATATGATGCAGGCCAGTGCCGTCGTCCGTGTCGCCGATATACATACCCGGACGCTTGCGCACCGCGTCGAGGCCGCGCAGCACCTTGATCGAGCCGGCGCCGTATTCGTCGGAAGCGCCGTCCGGATTCTCGTTTTCGCTCATTTCGCCTGCTTTTCCAGGGTGTTGACGACCCCTTGATTCGTGAGCGCCAGTTTAACCCGGAACGGCATCCGGATGCACGCGAATATAATGATTTTCCCCCGTCTTTAATGGGCTGAAATAAATACGTTTTCGGTCCTGTCCGCCGTGCTCGGCGGGGGGCGGTCGAACCTTGACCCGCGTCGCCGCTGATCTGATGTGATTTCTGAAGCGGCGGATCGTCTACAAATACGCGCCGGAAACCGGTGTTAACGCGCTGCGCTGCAAGGCGTGTAACGCCCCCGATCCCGAGGATTGTTCGTCCCGCGCCTCACCCCAGCGCCTCGTTCAGCACATCCAGAAACGCGTCGCCATAACGCGCCAGCTTACGGTCGCCGACGCCATGCACAAGCAGCATCTCATCGAGCGTCGCGGGCTGCTTCTCCGCCATGTCGATCAGCGTGCGGTCCGCGAAGATGACATAGGCGGGGACGCCTTCCTCCTGCGCGAGTTCGCGCCGTTTGCGCTTCAGCGCGGCGAGGAGCGCGTCCGTCGCATCATCCATCTTCGACGCTTCCGTGCGTTTTCGTTCGCGCGGCGTCAGCGGATCGCTGCGTAGCAGGATCGTCTCGCGGCCGAAGAGGATGTCCGCGCCCCTGTCGCTCAGCGCAAAGCCGCCATGCTCCGCGCTCGCAGTCTGCAGCGCGCCGGCGGCGAAGAGCTGGCGCAGGATCGACGTCCATTCCTGCCTCGAACGATCCTTGCCGACGCCGAAGGTTTTGATCGCGTCATGTCCATGCCGGCGTACGGTCTCGGTCGCCTCGCCGAGCAGCACGTCGGCGATATGGCCGGCGCCGAAACGCTGGCCGGTGCGATAGACGGCGGACAGCGCCTTCTGCGCCGGCACGGTTCCGTCGAACACGGTTACCTTCCCGGCGCAGACGTCGCAGCGGCCGCAGGGCGGCGTCTCCTCGGCGAAATAGGCGAGCAGCGTCTGGCGCCGGCAGCGCGGCGTCTCGCACAGCGTGGCGAGCGCCGAGAAGCGGTTATTCTCGAAGCGGCGGCGCTCTTCGCTCACTTCCTTTTCGTCGATGCGGCGACGGCGGAACGCCATGTCGTCGAGACTGTAGAGGGTGAGCGTATCGGCGGGCAGGCCGTCGCGGCCGGCGCGCCCGATCTCCTGATAGTAGGACTCGACGGAGGACGGCATGTCGGCGTGGGCGACTAAGCGCACGTCCGGCTTGTTGACGCCCATGCCGAAGGCGATGGTCGCGACGGCGACGATCCCGTCCTCGCGCAGGAAGCGGTCGCCGTTCCTGTTGCGCGTCTCCTGATCCAGCCCGGCGTGGTAGGCCAGCGCCGCATGACCCTGATCCTGGAAGTAACGCGCGAAGTCTTCGGTCCTTTGGCGCGACGAACAATAGACGATGCCGCTCGCGCCTTTGTGGCGTTCAAGAAAGCGCAGGAGCTGTCGGCGCGGCTGATCCTTCGGCGCGAAGTTGAGCGCAATATTGGGCCGGTCGAAACTGTGCAGGAATAGTTGCGGCGGCGCCGGGAACAGTCGCCGCGCAATGTCGTCGCGCGTCGCAGCGTCGGCGGTGGCGGTGAGGCCGATCACCTGAACATTGCCGAGCGCCTCGGCGGCTCGCCCGATCTCACGATATTCCGGGCGAAAGTCGTGACCCCATTCAGAGACGCAATGCGCCTCGTCAAGGGCCAGACGACGTGGTCTGGCGCGGCGCAGTTCGGCGATAAGCCCGTCCATCAGCAGCCGCTCGGGCGAGACGAAGAGCAGACGCAGCTGGCCCTCGCGCAGCGCGCGGCGCGTTTCGTCGTTTTCTTCCGGCGCATTCATCGAATTGAGCGTCGCCGCCGCGACGCCGAGCGCGTGCCGTTGTCTCACCTGGTCGCGCATCAGGGCGATGAGCGGCGAGACGACCACAGTGAGCGCGTCCTCGATGAGCGCCGGAAGCTGGTAGCACATGGATTTTCCGCTCCCCGTCGGCATGACGGCGAGCACGGGGCCACCCGCGAGGACAGCCGCGATGATCTCTTCCTGGCCCGGCCGAAAGTCATCGTAGCCGAAGACGGATTTCAGCAGCGCGCGGGCCTGCGAGGAAAGCGGGGGCATGGTCGCGGGATAGCACAGGCGCGGTCCCTGTCGCCAACCGGTCAAAGAGATCGTGCGGAATCCGGGACACGCGCGATATTTCCGGGCGTGACCTGAAGGAGATCTGCGCGCCCGCGTAGCGAATCGAAAAGCGCCGGGTCCGCGCCGGTCATCCACACTTGACCCGCGAGCGTCTCCAGTTCCGTGAAAAGCGCTTCTCTTCGCTTCGGGTCGAAATGCGCAGCGACTTCGTCAAGCAGCAGGAGCGGCGCGCGTCCTGTCATGTCGGTCACGAGGCGCGTATGCGCCAGCGTCAGGCCCATCAGCAACGCCTTCTGCTCGCCGGTCGAGCAATTCTCCGCCGGTGCGCCTTTCGGGCCGTGGCGCACCGCGAGATCGCTTGTCTGCGGGCCGGTGAGCGTGCGTCCGGCGGCTGCGTCCCGTCGACGCGTGGCCGCAAGCGTGTCACGAAACCAGTTTTCAACCACGAGCGCGCTTTCCCCGCCCAGTCTCCCTTCGACTTCGCCCGTGACGGCGATTTCCGCAAAGGGGAAGGGGCCGCCGCCATCGCGATCGATGCGCGCCGCAAGACGCGAGACGGTCTCGCGTCGCGCCGCCGCCACCGCGACGCCGAGCGCGGCGATTTCCTGCTCGACGGCGTCCAGCCAGCGGCCGTTCGGCGCGCTGTCCTCCAGCAGTCTGTTGCGGTTTCGCAGCGCGCGCTCCAGCCGACTGACGCGCGCGCCGTGGTCGGCGTCGACGCCCAGCGCCAGCCGGTCGAGGTAACGCCGGCGATCCCCGGCCGGCCCGTTGAACAGACCGTCCATCGCCGGCGTCAGCCAAAGGACGCGTAAATGGTCCGCAAAGGCGCGGGCCGAGGACGCGGACGCCCGTTCAATGCGGAAACGACGCTCGCCCGTTTCGGCGAGGCCATGGCCGAGCTGAGTCGTCGCGTCTTCTGTCTCCAGTTCGATCGAGACCGCGTAGCCCCCCGGACCGCCCTGACGCGCGCAATCCGCCATTTCGGCGCGCCGCAGCCCGCGCCCGACCGAAAAGATTGACAGCGCCTCAAGCGTATTGGTTTTGCCGGCGCCATTGTCGCCGGTCAGCGCCACCAGTTGCGCGTCGATGTCGCAACGGACCTGCGCAAAGGAGCGGAAATCCGCGAGGGTCAGCCGCCGCACGCGCGGCCGGAGAAAAGCCATCGTCTACTGCGGCCGGGCCACGCGTCGGCCGAGGGTCGTGAAGCGGTAGCTCTGGGTCCCGTTAACGGACGGGAGAAACGCCTCGATCTGCGGCGCGT
>CAZJAY010000156.1:0-4363 GCA_964543915.1 uncultured Methylocystis sp.
GTGAAGCCTCTATCCTTGACCGGCTTGCTGCGGGAGACGAAACCATCGCCGACATCGTGGCGCGAATTTATGCGGGCGTTGATCCCCGTCTTCATCACGCGGCAGGGATGACGGTCCTCGCCCATCTGATTGATCTGATCGAGCGCCGCCATGTCTCGGCGGACGGCCCGGCGACGCTGACGGCGCGTTACTGGCGCGTCTGATCCGGCGCTGCGCTCCCGGATTGCGGCAAGAGAATAACGACCTCGTTGCGATGAACGCGCCCAAGTTTACGGCGCACCTCTTCATCAAGAATGTCCGCGTCGACGTTTTCACCCTTGACGAGCGCGAGGCGACGCTCCCATTGCCCGCGTTCCAGCCTCAACAAATCGCGTTCGAAGCGCAGACGCGTCAGCTTCTGCTCATACTCCTCGCCGGTCCGAAGACCACGCTGGCCATGGACGCCGTGCCAGACGAAATACCCGGCGGTCGACGCGGCCACGAGGTAGAGCGCGAATGACAGAAGGAGACGGCGCAGAAGGCGATGCTTGCGAAACATGGCTCAAGCGTAGCGCGCCATAGTGTAGGGACAGTTAACGAACGTCGCCCCGTCCGCCACGCGCGACCCGTTCGATTTCCACGCGCACCAGTCGCTCGACGATCACCGGCAGATTATCGTCAAGCCACTGCTGGAGCATGGGCCGCAGCAGTTCGCTCACGAGATCGTCGAGACGATCCGGGTCATCGACGAGGCGGCTCAGCGCGAGTTTCTCGAACTGCGCGAGAACAGCCGCGCTGGTCGTCTGCGACACCATCGGCGCCGAAAGAGACGCAGCCCGACGATCGTCGGAATCCATGCGCGCGCCGGCCGAAACCGCCTCGCTCGCCGCACGCTCCCATGAGGTTGCGGGACTTGGCGGCGGCGCATCCGGCGCGCGACGGGGCGGCGGTGCGCGACGATCGCGATCATCGGATTGCGCACCCCGCGACGCTGCATCCGTCGCAGCGCGAAGACGGCGCAGCATCGCTATGCGTTCGCGTTCGGCGGACTCAATGTCGGCGTCAGAACGCGTGTCAGCGCCCTGGCTGACGGCGTTGCTTTCAAGAACGCTCTGATCGTCGGCGATGATTCGACGAATGGAGGCCAGTATCTCCTCCATCGAAGGCTCATGGGCGCGTCTTTCATCGTCAAGGGACAAGCCGGCGGCGGCTCTGGCTGCGCTCATGTTCTGCAACTTCTTTGATTTTGTGTTTTTCGGGGGCAAGATATAGCTTCCGTGTGACGAACCTCGCCACACGAATCAACCTGACCTGACCGAATTCCACACCTTTTGGCGTCGACTGTCACGCGTCGGACGCCGGCAAGCGGATAAATTCGGCCGAATGCGGAGATCGATCATGGAAATGTTTCCGGCCGGGCCCGGAACGACAATGCGTCGTATCGCCCGCGTCATCTCTTGCGCGGTGCTCGCCTTCACGACAGCCGTCACCGCCGCGCGCGCCGTCGACAGGGCTGGCGATGTCGCCGGTCGCTATTCGATCCTGCGCGACGACAAGGATACCGCCTGCATGCTCACGTTGCAGCCGGGCGGCAAGGCGCAACTTGCGCCGGCATGCCGCGACAATGGCATCGTCGTTTTCGATCCAATCGGCTGGCGTCTTGAACAGGGCAAACTGGTTATGAAAGCGCGCAAAGGGCACAAGCTCGAAATGCTGCGCGACGCCGCCGGCGTCTGGCGGCGCGAGGGCGCCGACGGCAAGGGCCTTGGCTTCCGGGCGATGTAACGTCCGATACGCAGCATTCCGCCAAATAACAGGAGGAAACCTCCCGGATCGCTCCGGGAGGCTCCCGGTCCGGCGCCGCGCAAGAGGGGCGGGAAGCAGCGCCGAACAACAAGGCGACGGACGGGACGATGTCCCGCTTCCCGATCTTTCCGGGGAGGATCGACGAGGCGCGCCTTGTCCTCGATTAATGACGCAGGCTCCCTGAACCGGAGATGGCGGCGCCGTTCATCCCCGAGACAGGGAGGGCGCGGTCAGGGCAGAAGCCGGCGATCAAGCTTTCCATTCGCATTGCGCGGCAGCGTTACGAGAAAGACGACGGCGCGCGGGCGCTTGTAGGCTGCGAGATGTTCGCCGCAATGTGCGAGGACTGCCGCTTCGTCCAGCATCGCGCCCTCGCGCAAAACGACATACGCCCGGATGATTGTCGTATCGGCGTCGCGTCCGGGTCTCTCCGCCACCGCCGCGTCCACGACGCCATCAAGCGACAGGAGACATTTCTCCACTTCGGCGGGCGAGACGCGAAAGCCGCCCGCATTCATCAATTCGTCGACGCGGCCATGTCGCCACATGTATCCGTCGGCGTCGAATTCGACGAGATCGCCGGAAACAAACCAGTCGCCGCGAAACGCTTCGCGCTGCTCGGCCGGGCGATTCCAGTAGCCCAGCATCATGCCGGGATCGTCGCGGCGTATGGAGAGAAGACCGGTCTCGCCTGCCGGCAAGGGCGTGTCGCCGCCGGTTTGCGGGAGCGCCGCCACTGCCCTGCCCGGCTGCGGGCGGCCAGGCGAATCAATGCGGATGGGCGTCGTTGGCCCTGAAGAAACGAAGGTCGAGATTTCGCTCATCCCGAAAGCTTCGTAGATTTCCTTCCCTGTCCGCGCCCGCCATTCCGTGAGCAAGGCCGCCGGCAACGCGGCGCCCGCCGAGAGCCCATGCCGCAAGGTCGAGAGATCAGCCGATTCCGGCGCGCCATATTTGAGAATTTGCCGGAAGACGCCGGGCACCGCGGCGAAAATGGTCGCGCCATAGGCTTCAATAAGCCGCGGCCATTTCGCCGGATCAGGATGGCCATTGTAGAGAACGGCGGACGCGCCAGCCGAAAGCGGATCGACGATGCCGACCCCGAGCGTGTAGGTCCAGTTCATGGCGCCGGCGTGAAGCATAACGTCGCCCGGACGCAGTCCGGTCCAGTGATCCCGCATCGGCCGCCGCCCCCAGGCGGCGCGCTGGGCGTGCAGTACGCCCTTCGGGCGACTGGTCGTGCCGGATGTGTAGACGAGATAGGCGGGATCGTCGGGGCCGGTGTCGGCGTAATCCGCAAGCGGCGCGGTTTCGCCCAATCGCGCGATGTCCGCCGCGCGCAAAACGACCGCTGGCCCGTCATGCGCTTCGTTCTCGAAAGCCGCGCCAAGCAGCAGCGCGCCGGCGGCGCAGTCGCGCAGAAGGAAGTCGGCCTCTTCGAACGTCAATTGCGACGACGCGAGCAACGCCACATAGCCGGCCGCGATGGCCGCGAAATAGGCGAGCGCGGCGTTCGCCTCATTGCCCATGCGGATCATCACCCGCGCGCCAGGCGCAAGCCCGAGCGAACGGAAACCGGCGGCGAGACGACGAACGGCGACATCCAGTTCGCCATGCGTCCAGCGCAGCGCGCCATGGTCGCCGACCACGGTTATCGCCGGATCGCCGGGCCGCAGGCGCGCATTTTCTGCAAGGCAATAGCGGGCGAGATTGAACCGGGCGGGGACGGGATCGAGACTCATGCGCCCCTTCTGACACCGGGGCCGTCGCGGTAGCAAGAGCGCGAAGATCGCGCGCGCCCCGCCGTCGGCGCCCCTCAGTCGAACAGGCTCGAAACGCTCTCCTCGCGCGCGGTGCGCGCGATGGCTTCGCCAATCAGTTTGCCAATGGGCACAACGCGAATGTTATGCGCCGCCTCCACCGCCTCCGCCGGACGGATCGTGTCTGTGTTCACAAGCTCCCGGAGCTTTGAGGCCGCGATGCGCTGGGCAGCCTGTCCTGACAGCACGCCATGGGTGATGTAGGCGTGAACCGATTCCGCCCCGGCGGCGAGCAGCGCCTCGGCGGCATTGCACAAGGTGCCGCCCGAGTCGACGATATCGTCAATCAGAATGCAGTTGCGGCCCGAGACGTCCCCGATGATGTTCATGACCTCAGACTCGCCGGCGCGTTCCCGACGCTTGTCGACAATGGCGAGCGGCGCATCGATCCGCTTGGCCAGCGCGCGCGCGCGAACGACGCCGCCAACGTCCGGCGAGACAACCATCGTATTCTTGAGGTCGCGGTGGGATTTGATGTCGGCGACCATGACCGGCGCGGCGAAGAGATTGTCCGTGGGAATGTCGAAAAATCCCTGCACCTGCCCCGCATGCAGATCGACGGTCAGGACGCGATCGGCGCCGGCCCGCGTGATGAGATTAGCGACAAGCTTCGCAGAAATCGGGGTGCGCGGTCCCTGCTTCCGGTCCTGTCGGGCATAACCGAAATAGGGGATCACGGCCGTAATCCGCCGCGCCGAGGCGCGACGGAGCGCATCGGCCATGATGAGCAGCTCCATCAGATGGTCATTGGCGGGTGC
>CAZJAY010000157.1:0-4359 GCA_964543915.1 uncultured Methylocystis sp.
AGAGACAGCATCGCCATAGGGATTGCGGCGCCGGGATGCTGCTCGGTCGCCCGCGAAAACGCGCCGCCGGCGGAATAGGCCGCAGCGGGCGCCAGTCCCGCGACCATCAAAAAAAGAGGCGCCAGTCGCGGCGCGCCGATGATTTCCAGGATCGATACGGCGACGAGCGCGACCGCGAGCGGCATGGTCCCGTCCGCGAGCATGAGCGCTGCGCCGGCCGTCGCGAGCGTTCCGACAATCGAAAGCGTCTGCGCCACAAGCAGATTACCCTGGCGCGACAGGAAAATTGCTGAAACGAGCGGCGTCTGCGCGAGAAAATAGATGAGGCTTTGCGCCGGCGTCGGGGCCCCGAAAGCCACGAGCCAGAAAGGCGCGCCGACAATAATCGTACCGGCCGCAATTATTTGCCGCGCGAGAAAATCATGGTGGCGCACCCGTTCCGTCGGGGAACGCCGCGCGTCGGTATGTATCAATTCGTCGACCCACGCCTAACTGGCGCTAAAAAAAGAAAAAAGACGCAAGACATGCACTCCAGTCGCGAATTACGCTCTCAAATCCTCCTTAAACGACTGCTAAGCGGCAGCGTCTGCGCCCCCGCTACAGGCGCAAAACCGGCCTATGGTTTCTGACTTCTTTCGTGCTGCGCGCAACGATGGGCGCGGGCATTTACGATCGCGCAACCTTGAGACGGCAAGAGTATGTGCGCGGCCATTCGCAGGAAGCGGTCGCGGGAGGCCGCCTTCTTGTTTTTTATCCTTCGCAGTGTCCTCTGTATTGGCGTCGTCTATTTGCTGGTCTCGCCGGGCGGCGAGGAAGCAGCCGCGCGCCGGCCGGCGGCAATCGGCGCGCAACCGCAGGCGACCGCCGGAACAAAGCTCGGCGCCGCTACGCTGGCGCTTTCGCGTGTCGGCGGCGACGCGCTGGGCGCGGCATTGCGCGACTATTGCCTCGCGTCGCCGCGCGATTGCCTGGAACTCCTGCGGCGGCAGACGTCTGCGGCGCCGCACTGATCGGGGCGACGGGAGGGCGCGACTTTGCCGAATCGACGCAAAAAATCTATTTCAGAAGATGGATGCTGGCGTTTTCGCGCTGGCCCGTTTCCACCGCATGATTGTTGCCGGGGCCAGCAACGAACCGCCGCAGAAGGAGCCCGTCATGGCTGATGAATCGATCCCGCCCACCGGGGAGTCCGCCCAGGATGTGATCTCGCGCGCCGATTACGTCGCCTTGCAGGAGGAGTTGCGCCTGGCGCGGGCGGATCGAGACCGACAGGCCTTCGAGAAGGGGGAAATCGTGACGCGGGCGAACGGCTTCGCGCGCGAAAGAGACGTTATGGCGGACAGGGTCGCGGCGGCAAACGCCGAGCGCGACCGCATCCTCGACGAGAAAAACGCCGAATCCAGTCGCGCCGACGCCGCCGAAACGCGGGCCGCTGAAGCCGAGGCCCGGATCGTGGAGACGCGCCGTCGTCTCGACGCCGCTGAGGAGGAAGTCAGCCGACTTCGCGCGCAAATCGCCAGCGCGCCCCCCAAACAGCCGCTCGAACTGCTTTGGCTGGTCCTGTGCGACGAGACCCGCGCCGCCGTGGCCTGGGTCCGGTCCAGAATCCCGGCCGATAGTCCTTTGCTGCCGTGGTACGACAAAGCCATCGAAACGACGCAGCGAATCGGCTGCGAAGCGATCCGCCTCGCCGGCGTCTTTTATGATTGGGCGAAGCCCCGTGCGATTTCGCTTTTCCATCGCGGCAAGGCGGAGCTTGAAGCCCGACTCGGGAAGAAATAGCCGAAGGCGTCCCAAATCCGGCGCGGCGCGGGACCACGGACAGGGCGGGCCGTGTCCGGCGCGCCCTTTTCTTTAGGGGCCGCGACTGCTATCCCCGCCCGCATGACCGCCAGAAAATTCGACAATATCCGCAATTTCTCGATTGTGGCCCATATCGATCACGGCAAGTCGACATTGGCCGACCGCCTGATCCAGCAGACCGGGACCCTCGCCGCGCGCGAAATGGTCGATCAGGTGCTCGATTCAATGGATATCGAGCGCGAACGCGGCATCACCATCAAGGCGCAGACGGTTCGGCTCAACTACACGGCGCAGGATGGCAAGGATTATATCCTTAACCTGATGGACACGCCCGGTCACGTCGACTTCGCCTATGAAGTGTCGCGATCGCTGAAAGCCTGCGAGGGCTCCCTGCTGGTCGTGGACGCGTCCCAGGGCGTGGAGGCGCAGACGCGGGCCAACGTCTATCAGGCGATCGACGCCGGCCACGAGATCGTCCCGGTGCTCAACAAGATCGACCTGCCCGCCGCCGAGCCCGACAGGATCAAGGAGCAGATCGAAGAGGTGATCGGCCTCGACGCCTCCGACGCCGTGATGATATCGGCCAAAACCGGGATCGGCATTCCGGATGTGCTGGAGGCGATCGTCACGCGTCTGCCGCCGCCAGCCGGCGACGACGCCGCGCCCCTGAAGGCGCTGCTGGTCGATAGCTGGTACGACGCCAATCTCGGCGTCGTCGTACTCGTGCGCATAATCGACGGCACGCTGAAAAAAGGCCAGAAAATCCAGATGATGGGGACCGGGGCCCATTATGAGGTCGACCGGATCGGCGTTTTCCGCCCCAAGATGCAGGATGTCGCCCAGCTTGGCCCCGGCGAGGTCGGCTTCATTACTGCGCAGATCAAGCAGGTCGCCGACACCCGTGTCGGCGACACCATCACCGATGATCGAAAGCCGACCGCCGAACCGCTCGCCGGCTTCAAGCCGGCGCAGCCGGTCGTCTTTTGCGGGCTCTTTCCGGTCGACGCCGCCGATTTCGAGGATCTGCGCGCCGCAATCGGCAAGCTCCGGCTTAACGACGCGAGTTTCTCCTATGAGATGGAAACATCCGCTGCGCTCGGCTTCGGTTTCCGCTGCGGCTTTCTCGGCCTGCTGCACCTCGAAATCATTCAGGAACGTCTTCAGCGCGAGTTCAATCTCGATCTGATCGCAACGGCGCCATCGGTGGTTTACAAAATTCTCCTCACCAATGGCGAGGAAATCGAATTGCACAACCCGGCCGACATGCCGGATGTGGTGAAGATCGAGGAGATCAAGGAACCGTGGATTCGCGCCACAATCCTGACGCCGGACGACTATCTCGGTTCGGTGCTCAAGCTTTGTCAGGATCGTCGCGGCGTGCAGGTCGATCTCAACTACGTCGGCAAGCGCGCCATGGCGGTCTATGATCTGCCGCTCAATGAGGTCGTGTTCGATTTCTACGATCGGCTGAAGTCGATCTCGAAAGGCTATGCGAGTTTCGACTATGCGCTGACCGACTATCGCGTCGGCGATCTCGTCAAGATGAGCATTCTCGTCAATGCAGAGCCTGTGGACGCGCTCTCAATGCTGGTGCATCGGACTCGCGCCGACGGACGCGGCCGGCAGATGTGCGAAAAGCTCAAGGAGTTGATCCCGCCGCATATGTTCCAGGTGCCGATCCAGGCGGCGCTCGGCGGCAAGATCATCGCCCGCGAGACCGTGCGCGCCTTCCGCAAGGACGTGACCGCCAAATGCTACGGCGGCGACGTCTCGCGCAAGCGCAAGCTCCTTGAGAAGCAGAAGGAAGGCAAGAAGAAGATGCGCCAGTTCGGTCGCGTCGAGATTCCGCAGGAGGCGTTTATCGCAGCGCTGAAGATGGAGGATTAGCGGCGCTGTCGCTGCGCGCTTACGATCCTGATCCTCACCCCCGCGCCAGCGCGATGATAATCGCGCCAGCCAGCATCAGCGCCGCGCCGGGGAGGCGTCCGCCGACATCCTCCTTCAGCACCCGGCCGCCGGCGAGCACGGTGAACAGCGCCGACAGCCGCTTGATGGCGATGACATAAGGGGCGAACAGGATTGTCAGCGCCCACATCTGCGCCGTATTTCCCACCGACATGGCGGCGCCCGCGATAAAAGCAGGTCGCAGCGCCTGCAATCCTGCGGGTCGATGCGGGCGCGAGAGGCGGTAGCACAGGGCGAAAAGGGCGATCGCGTCGGTGACGCCCGTAATCCAGAGGAGCGGCGTCGACGCCAGAACGCCCATCCGGTCGATATTGGCGCCAATGCTCCAAAGGGCCGCCGTGGCCAGCATCGCGCGCGCGCCCGGGTTGCGCAGGAAGTTCACGAAATTCAGACGCCGGCCCGGCTTTTCGCCGGCGTCCAGCAGTCCGACCCCAACGACCGTGAACACGACGCCGATCGCACCGGCCGGCGGCTCGGTTTCGCCGAGCATCAGGGGCGACGTCAAAAGCTTCAGGAGCGGCGTCAGCAGAACGAGCGGCGCCACGAGCTGGTTGTCCGCCAGCCGGAAGGCGCGGAAATAAAAAAGATAGG
>CAZJAY010000158.1:0-4270 GCA_964543915.1 uncultured Methylocystis sp.
CGCAGCATGAGGCATACTTTCTAGGACATTTGCGAAATCTGTTCGACCCGGTAGAAAATGGGCGTGGCGAACATGAACATCGGCACAATCGACGCCATGATATAGGCCACGTCGCGCGTAAACGCGCCTAGCGCCATCAGGAACCAGACGATCCCGAGCATTAGCAGGGCGAAAGGCGCGACCAGAAGGGGCGTCAGGACGATGGTCCAGGGCAGCGCGCCATTTGTGAGCAACCGAAAGACGATGAAGACCCCAAAAGCGATGCCCGCATAGGTAAAGGCGCGGATCGTCGCGGTCCAGGCGATCGTCTCGCTCGGAAAAATCGACCGCTTGACGAAATTGACATGTTCGTGGAGCAGGACCGGCGCGCGATAGGCGAGTTCGCTGAAAAGATTGAAAACGATCAGGCCGATGAAAATGCTGGCGGCGTAGTCGACGACCCGTTGGCCGGCCGAGAGTTGCGGCACCGTCACATAAAAAAGCGCCGTATAGGTCAGCAGCACGAACAACGGCGACAGAACGGCCCAGGCGGGGCCGAGCATCGAACCGCTGAAACGGGAGAGAAATTCTCGCCGCGCCACCGCCCGGATCAGTTCACGGTGACGCCAGGCCCGCTCGAAAGGCGCGACAGAGGCCTCAGGAATAAGGTCCGGCAAAGGCTGGAAGTTCCTTTTTTGCGCATTCACGCCGCCCGCGCGGCGCAGGGCCGCATAGACCAGTTCGCCGCCCTTCCTGTCAATCCGCGCTTGCGGACGCGCTTTCACTCTACCGTGACGCTCTTGGCGAGATTGCGCGGCTGATCGACATCTTTCCCCATGAAAACAGCGACATGGTAGGCAAGGAGCTGAACCGGCGCGGCGTAGACGATGGCCGCGAAGGGGCCGGCGACATCCTCGGCCACCTCGATATAACCAGCGAGTTCCGCCGCCGCCGCCGTCCGGGCCGACTGCGGGCCAATCAGGATGAGATGACCGCCCCGCGCGGCGACCTCCTGCAAATTGGACACGGTTTTCTCGAGACTCGCATCCGGCGGCGCCAGCACGATCACCGGCATGGCGTAGTCGATCAGCGCGATGGGGCCGTGCTTGAGTTCGCCCGCCGCATAGCCCTCGGCGTGGATATATGAAAGCTCCTTGAGCTTCAGGGCACCCTCAAGCGCCAGCGGGAAAGCTGGTCCGCGCCCGAGGTAAAGCGCGCTTGTCGCCCGCGCCACGTCCCGCGCCACCGGCTCGATCCGCGCCTCGTGTTTCAGCTCCTCCGCCATCTGGCCCGGCGTCGCGATCAGCGCCGAGACCAGTTCACGCTCCGCATCGCGGTCGAGAACGCCGCGCGCACGGCCGAGCGCCAGCGCGAGACAGGCGAAAACGGCAAGCTGACAGGTGAAGGCTTTCGTCGAGGCTACCCCGATTTCAGGCCCGGCGAGAGTCTTTGCGACAATGTCGCTCTCGCGCGCGATGGTCGAAGTCTCGACATTGACGATCGCCAGCGTCCGCTGACCCGACGCTTTTGCATAACGGAGCGCCGCCAGCGTGTCCGCTGTCTCGCCCGATTGCGAAACGACGATCATTAACCCATTCTCCGGGAGCGGCGGATCGCGGTATCGAAACTCCGAAGCGATGTCGATCTCCACCGACAGCCGCGCATAGCGTTCTAGCCAGTAGCGCGCGACAAGACCGGCGTAGAAAGCGGTGCCGCAGGCGGAGATTGTCACGCGCGACAGACTCTTCGGATCAAAGTCGAGGTCGAAGGGCATTCGCACGACGCCCTCTGCGAGATCAAGGTAGTGCGCGAGCGTGCGGCCGATGACTTCCGGCTGTTCGAAAATTTCCTTGGCCATGAAATGGCGGAAATTCCCCTTTTCGACAAGGAACGACCCCGCCTGCAAAGGTTGCCGGCGCCGCTCCACAACGGCGTCGTCCGCATCGTGGAATTCACTCGAACCACGGCGCAGAACAACCCAGTCGCCCTCGTCAAGATAGGCGATCGACTGGGCGAAAGGGGCCAGCGCCAGCGCATCCGAGCCCAGATAGACCCCGTTATCGCCCCAGCCGACTGCGAGCGGCGACCCGCGCCGCGCCCCGATCAACAGGTCTTCTTCGCCCTCGAAAAGAAAGGCGAGCGCAAAAGCGCCCTTGAGCCGTTTCAGCGCCGCTGCGACGGCCGCCTGCGGCGTCGCGCCGTCGTTCAGGCCCTCTGCGACGAGATGCGCGACAACTTCAGAATCCGTTTCTGAGGCGAAGCGATGGCCCCGCCGCTGCAATTCCTCCCGCAATTCGCGGAAGTTCTCGATGATCCCGTTATGAACGACGGCCACGCGGTCGCTGGCGTGCGGATGGGCGTTGGTCTCGGTGGGCTTGCCATGCGTCGCCCATCGTGTGTGGCCAATGCCCGCCGCGCCGGAAAGCTGCGCGCCGACGAGTTTCTCTTCAAGGTTCTTCAGCTTGCCGCTCGCCCGCACCCGCACGATGCGACCCTGCTCCAGCGTCGCCACGCCCGCCGAGTCATAGCCGCGATATTCAAGTCGTTTCAGCGCTGCGATGAGATCCCCGGCGACAGGCCCCGCGCCGAGTATGCCTACGATGCCGCACATGGAGACCTCCGAAACGCGCCAGACCGGACAGGACGCCGCAATCTGCGCAGCGTTATTTCTGCTGTTGTATTTTCGCCGCCTGGGCGGCGCGAAACGCCTGCGCCCAGCCGCCCTTCTCAATCTGCCGGCCACGCGCCACGGCGAGCGAGTCCGCCGGAACGTCCTTTGTCACGACCGAGCCGGAGCCGACATAGGCGCCCGCCCCGACCGTCACCGGCGCGACAAGCGCCGAATTCGAGCCGATAAAGGCGTTTTCGCCAATGACCGTGCGGTATTTGAAAAAGCCGTCGTAATTACAGGTGATCGTACCCGCGCCGATATTGGCGTTCGCGCCAATGTCGGCGTCGCCGATATAGGTCAGATGATTGACCTTGGCGCCAGCGGCGACCCGCGCATTCTTGATCTCGACGAAATTGCCGACCTTCGCCTTCTCCGCGAGCGCCGCGCCCGGGCGCAGGCGCGCATAGGGTCCAATCGTCGCCCCGGCCCCGATTTGCGCGCCTTCCAGATGCGAAAATGAATGGATCACAGCGCCGTCGGCGACCGTGACGCCCGGCCCGAATACGACGTGCGGTTCGATGACCACATCGCGGCCAAGTGCGGTGTCGTGTGCAAGAAACACGGTTTCCGGCGCGACCAGCGTCGTCCCCGCCGCCATCGCCGCGCGTCGCAGCCGCGTCTGCAGAACGGCCTCCGCTTGCGCCAGCTGAATGCGGTCGTTGACGCCGAGCACTTCTGTTTCATCGGCGACGACAACGCGCGTCTCCAGCCCGTCAGCTCGGGCGAGTTCGACAATGTCGGTCAGATAATATTCGCGCTTCGCATTGTCGTTGCCGATTCGCGCCAGCAGCTCGAACGCACGGCGACCGTCGATGGCCATAAGTCCCGCGTTGCAAAGGCGGATCGCGCGCTCGTCGGCGCTGGCGTCCTTCTCCTCGCGGATCGCCGCCAGTCGACCGCCGGAATCCTGAAGAAGACGCCCGTAACCGAACGGATCCGCCGCCTCGAAGCCGAGGGCGGCGACGCCCGCGCCCGCTGCGAGCGCCTCGCGCAGCGCGAGGATCGTTGCGCCTGTGACAAGGGGCGTATCGGCGAATAGCACGATCAAATCATCGTAACCGGCGGCCAGCGCCGCGCGCGCGGCGAGAACCGCATGCGCCGTGCCCAGCCGCTCGCTCTGGACGAAAACGTCTGCGTGAGGCGCAATCCGCAGGGTCTCGGCGCGCACGTCGTCCCGGCCTGGGCCGACGACGACCGCGACATGCCCGACGCCGGCGGCGGCGACGCTCGCCAGAACATGCGCCAGCATCGAGCGTCCGGCGACTTCATGCAGAACCTTCGCCCGATCCGACTTCATCCGGGAGCCTTCGCCGGCGGCGAGAACGATAGCGAGCGCGTTACGGGAATTCGGCATGAGGCGGGAACAACCGGGGTCATCGACATCGCGCCGCGACGCGGCGTTAAACCGCTTTCTGGCAGATTCCCCCCTCGCCCGGCAAGCCGCCCCGACCGGCGGTCTGGCGCGCCGCCCGCATCGGTTCGGCGACGCCGGCGGCCGATGTCGAGAAAAGGTTTTGCGCCCGCCTTCTCCCCGTGTAGTGAGAAATGACGGCTGCCCGTCGTCCGGGAATTCCGGCGCCGCCGCCACGCCAGGGTTCCGATGTTCGAGAGAAGAGACGT
>CAZJAY010000159.1:0-4262 GCA_964543915.1 uncultured Methylocystis sp.
GAGGCGATGGAGCCGGTGTTGCGCGGCCTGTTCGAGGAATTCGCCAACGGCAAGCCGGTGACGCAGCAATTCCCGCGCATCCCGTTCCGCGAAGCGATGCTGAAATATGGCTCCGACAAGCCGGATTTGCGCAATCCTCTGATCATCGCCGACGTCAGCGAAGAATTCGCGCGCCCGGAGGTCAGCTTCAAGGCTTTCAAGGACAAAACCGTGCGCGCCATTCCTGCGCCGGGCGCGGCGACCCAGCCGCGCAGCTTCTTCGACAAGCTGAACGAATGGGCGCGCTCGGAAGGCGCGCCGGGACTGGGCTATGTGGTGTTCGAAGAGGAGAATGGCGCGCTCGCCGGCAAAGGACCGATCGCCAAATTCATCCCGCCGGACGTTCAGGCGGCGATCGCCGCGAAGGCCGGCGTGAAAGCCGGCGACGCCGTGTTCTTTTCGGCGGGCGCGGAGACGCCGGCCGCGAAGCTCGCCGGCGCGGCGCGAATCCGCATCGGCAAGGAGCTGGGACTATCGAATACCGACGTATTCGAATTCTGCTGGATCGTCGATTTTCCGATGTACGAGTGGAACGAGGACGAAAAGAAAATCGACTTCTCGCACAATCCCTTCTCCATGCCCCAGGGCGGCATGGAGGCGCTCGAAAACCAGAACCCGCTCGAAATTCTCGCCTATCAATACGACATCGTCTGTAACGGCGTCGAACTGTCGTCTGGCGCGATCCGAAACCATCGTCCCGAAGTCATGAAGAAGGCCTTCGAGATCGCCGGCTATGGCGAGGATGTGCTGATCGAAAAATTCGGCGGCATGTATCGCGCCTTCCATTATGGCGCGCCGCCGCATGGCGGCATTGCGCCGGGCGTCGACCGTATCGTGATGCTGCTGGCGGAGGAGGAGAATCTGCGCGAGGTGACGCTGTTCCCGATGAACCAGCGCGCCGAGGATCTGCTCATGGGCGCTCCGTCCGAAGCCACGATGAAACAGCTGCGCGAACTGCACATCCGCCTGAACCTGCCCGACAAGGCGTAAGGGCGGCCCCCTACCGGTTCCGGCGGCTCTCGCCTAGATTACGTTTGGTGGTCGCCAGCCGGGCTGGTTGCGGAGCGAATGACGATGAAGTGGGACGAACTGGAAACCTCGGCCAATATCGAGGATCGGCGAGGACAGGAATCGGGCGCGGCCGGCGGCGGCAGGCGTGTCGGCGCCGGCGGCATCGGACTGGGCACCATGCTGATCCTTGGCGCGGTCGGCTGGGCGCTGGGGATTAATCCGGCTGTGCTGATCGGCGGCGCGCAGATGATCGACAGCATGCGGAGCCGCGCGCCGGCGCCCGCGCAGCAGGAAGCCGCAACAACGCCCGGCGCGCCGCCCACTGGTCAGACGGGTCAGTTTGTCGCCAAGGTCGTTGGCTCGAACGAAGATGTCTGGTCGCAAATTCTGCCGCAGCAGAAACATGTCGCGTTCGAGGCGCCGAAACTTGTTCTCTACGACGGCGCGACCACATCGCGTTGTGGCCCAGCCCAATCTGCAATGGGGCCGTTCTATTGCCCCATCGACCAGAAAATCTATCTCGACACCAGCTTTTTCCGGGACATGAAGCAGCGGTTCGGCGGGGGCGGCGACTTCGCCTACGCCTATGTGATTTCGCACGAAATGGGTCACCATATCGAAAATCTGCTCGGCATCCTGCCAAAGGTGCAGCGGGCGCAGGCGCGCGCCGGCAGCCGGGCCCAGGCGAATAATCTCTCCGTGCGCGTTGAGCTGATGGCGGATTGCCTCGCGGGCGTCTGGGCGAACCACGCGAACCGCAAACAGCGTATCCTCGAACCGGGCGACATCGAAAAGGCCGTGGCGTCGGCGCAGGCGATTGGCGACGATCGCATCCAGCGCGCCCAGCGAGGCTATGTCGTGCCGGATAGCTTCACGCACGGCTCGTCGGCGCAACGCACCGAATGGCTGCTGAAAGGCCTGCAGGCGGGCGATATCGACGCCTGTTACACCTTCGTGCGCTAGGCGTTCTCGCGTCGCGCGGCCGGGCCTCCATTCATGGCGCGCCCCCTGCGCGACAGCGTCTCACAGCAGCCGACGGGCGTGGGTCGAGAAACTGACGCGCGCCAGGCGCCCCGCGAGCCTGTGTACTTCGTTGCGGCGCGGCGCCCGCAATAGCGCCGGTCGCGGCGCGACGAGACCTGCAGCCGTCGCAAGCGAGGGCACAAGCCGCGTCGCGAGCGAGGCCGGCGCAAGACGCAAGGCGCGCGGCGCATCCGGCTCCCCGTAAACAAAAATATCGGCGATCTCGTCGGCGAAGCCGGGGGCGACGGCATACTCGGCCGAAAGTAAAAAGATGTGATCGTGACGCGCCATTTCGAGCGCGCGGCCGACGCCGGCGTCGAGGACCGGCGTCTCGACAACGCCGCAGCCGGCGTCATCGGCGATCTTGCTCAGCGACCGCCCTGGCGCGCCGACGAGCGTGGCGTCCGCGATCACGCCCTGTATGCAGGCGTCAATCAGGGAGGCGAGACAACGCGTCACGGCGTCGCTCCGGAGCGGACGTTCGGGCGTGTCTGATGCGAGAATGATGGCGCTGAGCATCGCGCCAACTCATAGCCGAACCGAGGGGCGCGCGAAATGCGGCGCCGAATATTCGTGCTATCGCATTATTAATCGGGCGCCCGCCATTGCGCCGCAGCGGCCCTTCGGTCACGATTGCGGCATGTTTTCGTCTCCCTACCCGCTCGAACTTCTGACAACCGACCAGATGGCGCGCGCCGACCGTCTCACCATTGAGGGCGGCGTGCCCGGCATGACATTGATGGAAAATGCTGCGGCGGCCATCGCGCGAACGGTGAACCAGATCCTCCAGCGCACCAGCGGAAGACGCATTCTGATCCTGTGCGGTCCAGGCAACAATGGCGGGGACGGATTCGTCGCGGCGCGTTTGCTCCAGGCAATGCGCTACAAGGTGCGCGTGGCCTGCATGGTTCCGCCCGACGCATTGCGCGGCGATGCGGCCCGCGCCGCCGCAGGCTGGCGCGGCGAGACGTCGCCGCTCTTTGATGCGGCTTTCTAGACCGCCGATCTGGTGATCGACGCGATTTTCGGCGCGGGCCTCGGGCGCGACCTCGATCAGAATATGGTTGCGCTCGTGGCGCGGCTGAACGAATGGCGGCGTCAGTCGAAACAGAAGGTGGTCAGCGTCGATATTCCAACCGGCGTCGACGGCACGACCGGGCGGATCCGGGGCGCCGCCGTGGAGGCTGACGCCACGGTGACCTTCTTTCGCGTCAAGACCGGCCACCTGCTGCTGCCGGGGCGGTTGAATTGCGGACGGCTGCTTTGCGCGCACATTGGCATCCGGCCGCAGGCCATGGAAACGCTCGGCGTCTCGACCTTCGTGAACGGTCCCGATCTCTGGCGCGCGGCCCTGCCCGTTCCGCGCGTCGACGGGCATAAATATTCGCGCGGGCACGCCGTTGTAATTTCCGGCGGGGCGTCCGCCACTGGCGCGGCGCGGCTCGCGGCCGCCGCCGCCCTGCGGGCCGGCGCGGGTCTCGTGACGCTGGGCAGTCCGACGGATGCGCTCGCAATCAACGCCGCCGCGCTGACGGCCGTCATGGTGCGTTGCGCTGACGGACCTGCCGGCGTGCAAAGGCTGCTGTCCGATCCGCGAAAAAACGCGGTCGCCCTCGGCCCGGCGCTCGGGGTCGGCCCGGAAACGCGTGGCCTTGTCGAGGCCGCGCTCACGCCGCAGTCGGAAGGCCGCGCCGCTGTTCTGGACGCGGATGCGCTCACCAGCTTCGCAGATGCGCCTGCAACGCTCTGGCGACTCATCGCGGACGCCGCAGGGCCGACGGTTCTGACGCCCCACGCCGCCGAATTCGAGAGACTATTCGGGCAACCCGACGCAACCGCGACCAGCGTCTCGAAGCTCGACCGGACGCGAGAGGCCGCGCGCGTCAGCGGCGCAGTCATTCTTTTCAAAGGGCCTGATACAGTTATCACCGCCCCCGACGGACGGGCGGCTATTTTGCCCGCCGCGTCGCCCTGGCTCGCGACGGCGGGTTCCGGCGATGTGCTGACCGGCATCGTAACCGGGCTGCTGGCGCAGCGCATGGAGGCGTTCCTCGCGACTGCCTGCGCCGTCTGGATGCACGCGCGGGCGGCCGAATGCTTTGGTCCCGGGCTGATCGCGGACGACATTATCGCGAGTTTGCCTTGCGTCTGGGCGGAACTGTGCGACGTATCGTCGCTGTGGAGCGAGG
>CAZJAY010000160.1:0-4254 GCA_964543915.1 uncultured Methylocystis sp.
TAACAAAAACTGCATGGAACAATGCGCGAGAAATCGCCCTCGCCGCAGGCATAGCAAAAAGCGCCTATCTCCCGAAATTGACAGCGGTGGCCGTGGGTGGCTGGCAGGCGTTTCCTCGCGCCGGGACGATGGGACCGTTAAGCGACGCCAACAGCGGCGCCACATCAAATGGCACGATTTCTTCTGTCACGTTGAACTGGCTTCTCTTCGATTTCGGTCAGCGCGCTGCTGTCGTCGAGGCGGCCGAGCAAGCCTCGGCGATCTCCAATATTGGTTTTACGGCAGCCCATCAGCAACTTATTTTTGATGTCAGCGTCGCATTCTATAATTATTCCGCCGCGCGCGCCCGCGCCGCCATGGCGTCGCAGGCGTTGAAGAATGTGCAGATGGTGGAGGCCGCCGCAGAGGCGCGGATGGGTAAGGGAATCGGCACCACAATTGAGGTCACCCAGGCGCATCAGGTGACGGCCCAGGCGAATCTCGGATTGGTGCAGGCGACCGGCGCCGAGCAGAATGGCTATCTGACGCTGATTTCGACGCTCGGCATATCGCCGCTGACAAAATTGCGGATCGCCGACGTCTCAAATCGAAAACTTTCGAAGGGCCTCGCGCAATCAGCGCAAAAAGTGATTTCTGTCGCGCTGGCGAGACGGCCTGATGTTCTCGCAGCCTATTCAGCGCAAAAGGCGGCGCTCGCAAATGTACGCGCCGCTGAGGCCGATTTCATGCCAAAAGTATTTATCTCCGGGACTGGCTCCTATACCAACGGCGGCCTTTTTCTTACGCAGGTGCCTGCCGTTGGCACGCAGGGTTCGATCGGGAACTTCTCTACCGGGGGGCTCGGCGGTACGGTATTTGGCGGCATGTCGATGCCACTTTACGATGGCGGTGCGCGCTCGGCGATGCTGATGCAGGCGCAGGTCAAAGCCGAAAATGCGGGACTGGCGTTGGCCCGTACGCGCAACGAGGCGATCCGACAGATTGTGCTGTCCGACAACACCCTGCGAACCAGCCTTGCAACCTGGGATGCCGCTGGCGCCTTGATCGTGGCGTCATCGACGGGTTTCAACGCGGCGCTTGACGCCTATCGTAACGGCGTCGGCGCCATCACTGAAGTCAATGCCGCCCAGTCTCAGTTGTTGCAAGCAAAAATCGTTTCTATCGAAGCGCATAGCGCGGCGCTTTCAGCGGCGGCGGGTCTCGCGCTGGCGACCGGCGCGCTTGGCGCTGCGCCCGAATAGAACGCGTAGATTTTATAAACAGACGCCGCAACCGACACGAATAAAGACTGTAGCGTCCCGCCGCTATTCAGATTAGCTGACCTTTTCGGAAATCAATCGTTTTGGCTTTTCCCGCAGCCAGCGTTTGATCTCGTCGGTCAACAGGTGGACGCTACTGCTCCGGGAACGGGCGTTCCCCCGCAGCACGGGCGTCAGGCGCGGGCGCGCCTGACAAGCGCGGACGCCTTTATCTGTGCGAACACCACCTGACCGATATCGAGCCCCAATGTCGTCCATGAGCGTTTCGTGATCCGTGCGAGTATTCTGTCTCGCACATCGCCATGACCAAGGCCAAGAACGACAATACATTGGGCTTGACTGAAGTCCCAATACGCCAGAACACGCACCGGTATCTGATTATCGATTGAGGTCTGATGTATCGTGTTGCGTGTGAGACTCACGTCGTCCGCGTAAATTCGGAGTCGGCGGACGGCCCCGATCTCGATATGATCGCAGGGCGCATTCAAAATGATGTCGCCGATGGCGAATCGCCCGATTCCGAATTCGGAATCGTAGCCGGCCACAATGGTGTCGAGGCTGATCGCAACAGAGCTTGAAAAGTCTGCCATTAGCCTGAAATCGCATTGCAGGTCGTGGAACGGCCCGCTCGCGACAACTTTTCCCGCGTTGATCAGGACGAGATGATGCGCGAGACGGTCAACCTCATGGAAATCGTGACTGACATAAAAAACCGGGAGATTGGTGCTCGCGCATAAATCTTCGAGGAAAGGCATGATTTCTTCTTTTGTCGGTCCGTCGAGCGCAGATAATGGCTCATCCATCAATAAAATTTCCGGGTGCGACAGCAGCGCCCGGCCGATTGCGACCCTTTGTCGTTCGCCTCCTGAAAGATTGCGCGGCGCGCGGTCGAGCAATCGTTCGATCCCCAGAAGCGAAACGATTTTGGCAAAGGTTTTCGAACGACGGTCAAGGCATTTCGGCGCGCCGAAAAGCAGATTATCTGCGACGAGAAGATGCGGGAAAAGACTCGCCTCCTGAAAAACATAGCCAATTGGCCTTGTATGAACCGGCCGGAAATAGTTTCCCGATTGCCAGATATCGCCGCGGACAATGCATTTTCCGGCATGCGCCCTATGCAGGCCTGCGATGCAACGAAGAATGGTCGTCTTCCCGCAACCTGATGGACCATACAGAGCCGTCACCCCGGTCGATGGCGCATTGAAGGCGACATCGAGCTGAAGGTCGCCGACTTTATCGGCAAAGGCTATTTCGATTTTATCCTGTGGCTTCATCGGTAAATTTGCGAAAGACGTTTTTCGACGGTCATCATGGCAAGAATAACCAGAAATGCGAAAACAACCATGCCAGCGGCGAGCATGTGCGCAAGCGGCCACTGGGAGGTTTCGACATAATCAAAAATCGCAACAGACAGAACTTTTGTCGCACCGGGAATGTTGCCGCCTATCATCAGAACGACGCCGAATTCGCCGATGGTGTGTGCGAATCCCAGAATTGCGCCGGTCAAAAACCCCGGGCTGGCTAAAGGCGCGGCGACCCTCCAGAAGGCCTCAGACGGCGTCGCACGCAACGTTGCGGCGACTTCGAGGGGACGATCTCCGATCGCCTCAAATGCATTACGTATCGGCTGAACGACAAATGGCATCGAATAAATGACCGAGCCGATTATTAGTCCCGGAAAGGTAAAGGCAAGCGTCCGCGCGCCCCAAAGTCCGGCTAGGAGTCCACCCGGCCCCTGAGGGCCCAGTGCGATCAGGAGATAAAAACCGAGCACGGTCGGCGGCAGGACAAGCGGTATCGCAACGATCGCCGCAACCGCTTCTTTCCAGCGCGCCTTTGAGCGCGCCAGCCACCAGGCGAGCGGCGTTCCTGCGGCGAGAAGGATGGCTGTTGAGATAACGGCCAATTCCACCGAAAGACGAATCGGCGCCCATATTTCACTGCTCAGAAAGCTGATCATTCTGCGCGACTTACGATCAGCTCTGTCCCGTATCCGAATTTCTCAATGACCGACTTCGCGACAGACCCCTTCAAAAACGCGATGAATGCGCGGGCGGCGGGGTTGCTTGCACCAGTTTTTAGCAGAACCGCATTTTGGCGAATGGGGCGATAGTATTTAATGGGTACAAGCCACCATGATCCGCCTTTCTGATTTACGATTTGCGCCAGTGCGATAAATCCGAGTTCGGCGTTATCGGTCTTTACGAATTGAAAAGCCTGGGCGACACTGGAGCCGAGCACGATTTTTGGCTGCAAGGCCTCGTATGCATGCAGCGACTTCATAACCTCAATCGCCGCCGCGCCATAAGGCGCCGAAGCGGGATTGGCGATGGCGATTTTGGAAAACTGCCCTTTTCGCAGTGTCTCGCCATCTGTGACGAAGCCGGTTTTTGGACTCCATAACGCCAGCTTGCCGACTGCGTAGGTGAATTCCTCGCCAGGGACGCCAAGCCCATCCGCGACCAGCTGCTTCGGGCGTTCGTCATCGGCAGAAAGGAAAACCTGAAAAGGCGCGTTTTGCTTTATTTGGGCATAAAATTGCCCGGAGGAACCGAAGCTCAGTATCGCCTCGTGGCCAGTGTTCTCTTTAAAAAGTCTGGCGATTTCTTTCGCTGTATCGGTAAAATTGGCGGCCACTGCAACATTGACGATCTCTGCGAGGGCGCCATTTGCGCCAAGCACAAAAAAAAGAAACGCCAGAATATATTTGCCGAATAACAGGAAAAGAGATCTCCCGATCCGCCTTCCGGATTGGCGATTTGCCGGTCCTTGATTTCTGTAAATCGAGGGGCCTTTGGTCCCTTTACATATATGCGCAGGGACATGCGCGGGCCCGAAGGCGGACAAGGTCACGGAGTCTGTTGTGTGGAGCATCGTTCGCATAATGTTGGCTCTCGTTCAAATTATTTTTGTTCCGCTGAGCCAGAGCCTGTTGGCGCCGGTTTATTGACGGGTTCGGATGCGACGAGATCGAAGTGTCTGTTGACGCCGGCGC
>CAZJAY010000161.1:0-4244 GCA_964543915.1 uncultured Methylocystis sp.
CCTCGACGCGGTACAACTCGGCACCCTCGAACACTACTTTCTCGATGCCACGGGTAAGACCCGCGCAACGTCGCCCTGTGAACAACTCGGTTTCGTCGGGGTTTCCGGCTTAACCGCCCCTTAAACCGGGGGAACTACACTTCCATATGCACAGACGACGACGCCCCTGAGCAGCGGGCGAGCCGGACGGGGGCATGGCGCGCAACGACAAACGCCGGGAGCCGAGGTTCCAGGACGATGATGACGACCTGGACGACGGGCCGTACGAGGCGCCGCGCCCGCGTCGTCGCGACAGCGTCAAACCGCGCCGCCGGCCGAAGCCGCGTTCCGGATCGTTTGTCGGCGCGCTTCTTTACTGGAGTGTGACGCTGGGCCTTTGGGGCGGCATCGGGCTTGCCGGCGCGCTTGTCTATTACGGATCACAGCTCCCGCCGATCGATCAGCTCTCCGTGCCGCGGCGTCCGCCCAACATCGCGATCCTCGCCGCTGACGGCGCGCCGCTCGCAAATCGGGGAGATACGGGCGGCGCGGCCGTGCGACTGGTCGATCTGCCGCCCTATCTTCCCAAGGCGTTCGTCTCGATCGAAGACCGCCGCTTCTATTCGCACTGGGGGCTCGATCCTGTCGGCATGCTCCGCGCTGTCGCGAATAATCTGATCGGCCGGGGCGGCGTCCAGGGCGGCTCGACGCTGACCCAGCAGCTCGCCAAAAACCTTTTCCTCACCCAGGAGCGCACGCTTTCCCGAAAATTCCAGGAAGCGATTCTGGCGCTCTGGCTGGAACACAAGTTTTCGAAGGATCAGATCCTCGAACTCTATCTCAATCGCGTCTATTTCGGCTCGGGCGCCTATGGCGTGGAAGCGGCCAGCAATCATTATTTCGGCCATGGCGCGCGTGAGGCGAGTCTGACCGAGGCGGCGGTGCTGGCCGGGCTCATGAAGGCGCCGAGCAAGCTCGCGCCCGATCGTAATCCGGAAGGCGCCTCGGAGCGCGCCGCTCAGGTCATCACCGCGATGGCCCAGGAGGGCCATATCAGCGAGGCGATGGCGAAGGCCGCGCTGGCGTTGCCCGCCCAGGCCCGGCACGAGTCCGGCGCTGGTTCGATCAACTACGTCGCCGACTACGTGATGGACGTTCTGGCCGGCGCCATTGGCGCGATCGACGAGGATATTGTCGTCACGACGACCATCGATCAACGTCTGCAGATGGTCGCCGAAGGCGCGATCCGCGAAGAACTCGACCAGAAGGGCGCGAAATTCGGCGTGACCCAGGGTGCGCTCGTCTCGATCGATCCGGGCGGCGACATTCGCGCCCTTGTCGGCGGCCGGAACTATGGCGAGAGCCAGTTCAATCGGGCTGTCTCGGCCCACCGCCAGCCGGGATCGTCGTTCAAGCCCTTCGTCTATCTGACGGCGCTTGAACATGGCCTGACGCCGGACAGCGTTCGCGACGACGCCCCCCTGAACATCAAGGGGTGGCGACCGGAGAACTACAGTCGCGAATATCAGGGGCCCGTCACGCTCACCCGCGCGCTGGCGATGTCGCTGAACACGGTTGCGGTACGGCTTTGCCTTGAGGTCGGTCCGAAAAACGTCGCGCGGACAGCGCATCGCCTCGGGATCAAATCTGATTTGCAGGTCAATCCATCGATCGCCCTTGGCACGTCCGAGGTCACGCCGCTCGAGATCGTGTCAGCCTATGCGCCCTTCGCCAATGGCGGCGTCGGCGTGACGCCCCGGATTATCGAAAAGGTGACGAAAGCGTCCGGAGAGACGATCTACGAGGGCGCCCAGGCGTCGACCGGCCGCGTCGTCGAGCCGCAATATGTCGCGATGATGAATGCGATGATGGAGGAGACGCTCGCGACCGGCACGGCCCGCAAAGCCGACCTGCCTGGCTGGCAGGCGGCGGGCAAGACGGGCACGAGCCAGGATTTTCGCGACGCCTGGTTCATCGGATACACGGGCCGCTTGGTGACCGGCGTCTGGCTTGGCAACGATGACAATTCGCCGACGAAACGCGCGTCGGGAAGTAATCTGCCGGTCGAAATCTGGAGCCACTACATGACCGCCGCCCACAAGGGCGAGGCGGTCGTTGGCTTGCCGAGCGGCGCCTGGCGTTCCGAGACAGCCGCCCTCCAAGAGGCGGTGCGGCCGTTGGTGCGGCCGCTCGACGATCTGATCGGGATATTGACGGCCCCCCCGCAGGCCGATCCCGCGCCGCCGCGGCCAAGGCGCCCCACGCGCGCCGCGACGCCGATCGAACTGCCGAAGGAGGCGCCGCCTGTGGCCCCGCCAGATCCTGCGCCCGAACCCGCAAAGCCCGCCCCGCGCGCTGCAATGGCGCGCGACGCTGCGGAATTTCTGCCGCCGGAGGATATTCCGAGCGTCGGCGCGATTCCGTCGGCCGCGCCGACGCCCCGTCGCGCCAGCGGACGGCGGGAGACCAATTTTATCGACAGTCTGTTTGGAAACTGACGTCCCGGCCGTTCTAATGCAGGCTGACGGTCTGGAGATCGTTTTCCCGTGCTTCGCCAATCGCGCCTTCCGCCGAGTCGGCGATAGAAATCGGCGCGCCGTCCGCGCCCACGAGCGCGAAGACTGTCAGACCCGGCGCGATATGCGGCGCCTCCGGATAGAGACGCGTCACATCCTCGGAGCGCATGGCGCGCACATAGGCGATCATGCCGTCGCCGAGGTGGGCGAATTGCTCGGGCGTCAATGGCGGGATGCGACGATCCACGGTGTTTCTGGCTTCCATTTGATGCTCCTGTGGCGTTCCATTTGAACCGCCGGACCGGGCGCCTCACGGAGAGCGCGCCCCCTTTTTGCACAAATGCGTATGGGGCGCGTAGTTTTTAAGTCCCGAACCGTGTTTTTCCCCCGCGCCGCCGATCAGAGGCCCAGCGTCAGTCGCGCGGGATCCTCGAGCGTTTCCTTGACGCGAACGAGGAAGGTCACCGCTTCCTTGCCGTCGACGATCCGGTGATCGTAGGACAGCGCCAGATACATCATCGGACGGATTTCGATCTTTCCGTTCACCGCAACCGGCCGTTCCTGAATTTTGTGCATGCCGAGAATGCCCGATTGGGGCGCGTTCAGGATCGGCGTCGACATGAGCGATCCATAAACGCCGCCGTTCGAAATGGTGAATGTGCCGCCCTGAAGATCGGCGATATCGAGCGCGCCGTCGCGTGCTTTCTTTCCGAGCTGCGCGATCGACTTTTCGATATCGGCGATCGACATGCGATCGGCGTTGCGCACCACCGGCACGACGAGTCCCTTCTCCGTGCCGACGGCGACGCCGATATGGCAAAAACGCTTGTAAATGACGTCTTGGCCGTCGATCTCGGCGTTGACGGCGGGGATTTCCTCCAGCGCCTGACAGCAGGCCTTGACGAAGAAGCCCATGAAGCCGAGCTTCGCGCCGTATTTTTTCTCGAACAGATCCTTGTAGGCGCCGCGCAGGGCGATCAGCGCCGACATATCGACCTCGTTGAAGGTCGTCAGCATGGCGGCAGTGTTCTGCGCCTCCTTGAGGCGACGGGCGATCGTCTGGCGCAACCGGCTCATGCGCACGCGCTCTTCGCGCGCGGCGTCGTCGGGCGCCGTCGGCGCGCGCGGGATGGCGGGCGTTTGTGGCGCGGCCTGCTGTATCGGCTCCGCGCGCGCGACGAAATCGAGCACATCCGATTTCAGCGCCTGTCCGCGTTTGCCGGAGCCCGCGATCTGCGTTGTGTCGACGCCATGTTCGGCCGCGATCTTCGCTGCGGCGGGCGACGGCGGCATGGGTTGACTCGTCTTCGTCGGCGCGGCGACGGCGAGCGACGGCGCTGCGGTTGGCGTTGGCTGGGCCGTCGGGGCTGGCGTCGATGACGCGACCGCGCCGCCCGCGCCTTCCGTTATCTGACCCAGCAAGGCGCCGGGCGCGACCGTCTCGCCTTCCTTCGAGACAATCTCGAACAGCACGCCGGAAGCGGGCGCGTTTACCTCCAGCGTCACCTTGTCGGTTTCAAGTTCGGCCAGCGTTTCATCCGCCTTAACGGCGTCGCCGACTTTCCTGAACCATTTTCCGACGGTCGCCTCGCTTACCGATTCGCCGAGTGTCGGAACGCGAATGTCAGTCATGGGCTCTCTCTGATCGATAGGGGTCGGACGCGCGGCGCCGTCAGACGGCCAGCGCATAGTCAAGGAAGGCGCGCAACTGCGCGAGATTTTTCGCCATGGTGCCGGTCGCGGTCGCTG
>CAZJAY010000162.1:0-1366 GCA_964543915.1 uncultured Methylocystis sp.
TCGTTCAGCACCTAGGTTTGCTCACGCGCGTTGTCTCCAGGGTGTCCGATCCCGAGCAGGACGAGCAGGTAATCATTCCCGACATGCGCCGTGATCGAGCGCAGCCCGTTGTGGCCGGCGACGCCGCCGCCGCGTTTGATGCGGCATTTGCCCGGCGCCAGATCCAGTTCGTCGTGCAGCACGACGATCTCGTCGAGGCCGATCTTGTGGAAGCGGGCCGCTTCGCCGACCGAGCGGCCGCTCTCGTTCATGTAGGTTTGCGGTTCAAGCAGCATGACCCGCGCGCCCGCGATCGTTCCCTCCCGGACCTGGCCCTGAAACCGCGCGCGCGGCGCAGGAAAGCCGTGTCGACGGGCGATGGCCTCGATCGCCATGAACCCGATGTTGTGGCGGTTTCCCGCATAGGCGCGGCCAGGATTGCCGAGGCCGACGAATAGCATCATGGAGAAATCCCTCGACCCGCCATATGCGAGAAATCAGGGAAAACGGAACGAAAAATCAGGAAAAATGGCCGGGACGAGCCCGGCCATCGACGTCAAAGCAAGGGGGGGCGCGCGCAGCGCCGTCCCGACCTTACTTCTTCTTCTCTTCCTTGGCGGCCGGCGCTGCGGCCGGCTCGTCGCCGCCAGCCGGCGGCGTGAGGCTCGCGATCGTGAAGTTTTTGTCCGGATTCGTCGGCTTGCAGCCCTCAGGCAACGCAATCGCCGAGATCTGGAGCGAGTCGTTGAAATCGAGGCCCGCGAGGTCGGCCACGATCATCTCCGGGATGTTGTCTGCCGGCACGAACATCTCGATCGTGTGGAACACGATATTGAGCGTGCCGCCGCGTTTCAGGCCCGGCGAGGCGTCATGATGGACGAAATGAACGGGCACATTGAGGCGCAGGCGGGCGCCGGGCTTCAGCCGCAGGAAGTCGACATGCAGCGGGAAGTCCTTGACGACGTCGAGTTGATAGTCGCGCGGGATGGCGCGCTCTTTCTTGCCGTCGATGTCGAGCTCAAAGATCGTCGTCAGGAAGTGACCGGCAAAAATGAGCTGGGTCAGCGCTTTCTTCTCGAGCGAAATCGGCGTCGGCGCTTCGCCGCCGCCATAAACAACTCCTGGTATGCGACCTTAACGGCGAACGCTGCTGGCGTCCCCCATGCCTGTCCCGCTGCGCACCTTGGCCTCGGCTTCGCGGACCGTCTTGACGATCCCTGCGTACTGCTCCTTGTCGCCGTGCGCGCAGTTGATTCGCGCCACATTCACCCCGGCGGCGAGGAGCTGGGGGAGGATCGGGAGGCACGCGGGGCCCAACGTCGCGACGATCTTGGTGTGGCGCGCGTGCGTGTTCAGCGCGACGCCCGGGTCGAGGCGGAGCTGCGTC
>CAZJAY010000162.1:1376-4241 GCA_964543915.1 uncultured Methylocystis sp.
TTTCGGTGTGTCCCTGTTTCCAATAAAAAAGAGCGCCGCTCGCCTCCAGGGGTGTCGGAAACAAGGCGCTCCGGGCGGCTTATAGGCGAGAGCAGGGGCGGGAGGCAAGCTGGCGCTCCCGCAGCGCCCAGGGCATTTCTCCCGCCGCGCCGATGCGCTAAAGGAGGCCTCCGGCCGGGTCGGCCGTGAAAATTTGAAGGATTTTTAAATGGCGGCGACCGGCGTTCCGCGCAAAAGAATTGTAATTACCGGCATGGGCGCGGTTTCGGCTGCGGGCGTCGGCGCGAAGGCTCTCTGGGCGGCGGCCCGCGACGGGGTCTCCTGCGTGCGGCCGACGCGGCTCGAACGGCCCTATGGCGGGCGGATCAAAATTGCTGCGCAGGTTCCGGATTTCGATCCCGCCGCGTGGTTCCCGCCGGAGCTGCTGCCCTACTGCGATCCATTCACCCAGTTTTCAATCGTCGCCGCCGACGAGGCCGTCGCTCAGGCCGGCTTCTCCGGCAAGGAGGTCGGCGGAACCCGGACAGCCGTGATTATCGGCACCGGCATTGGCGGCGCCAAGACCATCGACGACAACGCCTATAATGAATACACGGCGCAGGGCAGGGGCGATCCGCTCGCGGTGCCGCGCCTCATTCCCAGCGCCGCGCCGACGACGCTCGGCATGCGTTACGGCGCGCAGGGGCCGACATTTGCGCTCGCCTCCGCCTGCTCCTCCGCCGCCCAGGCGATTGGCGAGGCCTATGAGATGCTGCGCGCCGGCCGGGCCGATCGCGCGATCGCCGGCGGCGCCGAGGCTTGCGTAACCAATGGCTCGATCCGGGCGTGGGAGATGCTGCGGGTCCTGACGCCCGATCTCTGCCGGCCGTTTTCGGTCCGGCGTAACGGCATGACGCTGGGCGAGGGTGCGGCCGTCTTTATTCTTGAGACGCTCGAAGCAGCGCAGGCGCGCGGGGCGCAGCCGCTCGCCGAACTCGCCGGTTACGGCACGACGAGCGACGCCTTCGATCCCCTGCGCGCGGATGCGGACGGGGCGGCCCGCTGCATGCGGCTTGCGCTCGAAAGCGCGGGCGTCGCTCCCGAAGCGGTCGATTATCTCAACGCGCACGGCACCGCGACCTACGCCAACGACATCACCGAGTCGGAGGCGATGCGGCGGGTGTTTGGCGACAGCCCGCCGCCTGTCTCTTCAACCAAGCCGGTTCATGGCCATGCGCTGGGCGCGAGCGGCGGGCTGGAGCTGGTTGTTACGATCAACGCCCTGCGCGATCAGATCGCGCCGCCGACGATCAATTTCATCGAGCCGGATCCGAAATGTCCGGTCGATGCGATTCCGAACACGGCGCGGAAAATGCCGATTTCGGTCGCGCTTTCAAATTCCTTCGCCTTTGGCGGGATCAACGCCAGCCTCGTCGTGCGCGCGGTCCAGCCTTCCGGCGCGACGCCGGGTTAGCGATCCGATGCGCGCGCAGGACGACGGGCCGCCCGACGCCGCCGCAAAACCGGCGGAATCGGGGGTGAAAGCGGACGAGGCCCGATCCCCGTCCCCGGCGGGGCCGGGGCGGAAAAATACGGCGGCGCTCGCGGCGGCGTTACGCGCCAATCTGGCGCGGCGAAAACAGAGCGCGCGGGCGCGTCGGGACGCCGAACGCAACGGCGACAGCGAGGATTGATGGACAGGATCAAAATCACCGGCGGCGGGCCGCTCAATGGCGTCATTCCGATCTCGGGCGCGAAAAACGCTGCGCTGCCGCTGATGATCGCGTCGCTGCTCACGCGCGATACGCTGACGCTCGCCAATATGCCGCTGCTTGCCGATGTGACGCAGCTCGAACGCATTCTTGGCAACCATGGCGTTGATTTCGCCATTTCCGGCAAGCGGTCGGGCCAGTCCGAGAACGCTGGCCGCACGGTCCATTTCACCGCCCGCGACATCGTCGATACGACTGCGCCCTATGAACTTGTGTCGCGGATGCGGGCGAGCTTCTGGGTTCTGGCGCCGCTGGTCGCCCGCGCAGGCGAGGCGCGCGTTTCGCTGCCCGGCGGCTGCGCCATCGGCACGCGGCCGGTCGATCTGTTGCTTATGGCGATGGAAAGACTCGGCGCCAAAATCGAGATCGAGAACGGCTATGTCGTCGCCAGCGCGCGCGACGGACTCGTTGGCGGGGAGATCGATTTCCCCAAAGTCACCGTTGGCGGCACGCACACGGCGCTCATGGCGGCCGTGCTCGCGCGGGGCGCGACGCTGATCAAAAATGCCGCCCGCGAACCCGAGGTCGTGGATCTCGCTAATTGTCTCGTGAGTATGGGCGCCAAAATTTCCGGCGCTGGCAAGTCGACCATTGAGGTGCAGGGCGTCGGCTCGCTTCATGGCGCGCATCATACTGTTTTGCCGGATCGTATCGAGGCCGGCACCTACGCCATGGCCGTCGCCATGACCGGCGGCGATGTGATGCTCGCAGGCGCGCGTTCGGCCGATCTCGCGGCCGCGCTGGAAGTTCTCGGGCAGAGCGGCGCGCGTATTGACCAAACGTCCGAGGGGCTGCGCGTCCGGCGCAACGGCGGCGGCATCCGGCCGGTCGATATCGAAACGGCGCCCTTCCCGGCGTTCCCGACCGATCTTCAGGCCCAATTCATGGCGTTGATGACTCGCGCCGAGGGCGTCTCCCGCATCACCGAAACGATTTTCGAGAACCGTTTCATGCATGTTCAGGAACTGGCTCGTCTCGGCGCGCATATCCGTCTCGACGGCGACACCGCCATTGTCACCGGCGCTGACCATCTTGATGGCGCGCCGGTCATGGCGACGGATCTGCGCGCTTCTGTCTCGCTCGTAATCGCTGCGCTCGCTGCGCGCGGCGAGAA
>CAZJAY010000163.1:0-4234 GCA_964543915.1 uncultured Methylocystis sp.
TGTGAGATTCGGATAGGCCGGCTCGTTATAAACGATAAATCCGGTGTCGACGGCGATGGGCCCGTCAGGCCCGGAGGCGTCCACCGTATTGCTATGTCCCCCGGCGTAATCGCCTTGCTCGAGCAGCGTGACATCATGCGCATGGGAGAGAAGCCACGACGCGGACAGCCCGGACACGCCTGTTCCAATGACAGCAATTTTTAGTCTTTTATTCAATGAATTAGACGCCATGCCCTGTCTTTCTCGAACCGCTCTTCGATCGATTTGTCACGTGCCGATACTGTCCTCGCTGGCTATTTGCCGCCGTCGTGAAGTCGCGATTTCAGGCCGCCTTGCCGCTGACGCCTCTCGACCATTGCGACCCTCTTTTGTGATCAGGAGAGGCTCTCCACTCAGCGAGGGTAGCATGTTTGGCGCCGTCACCGTTGTTTGTCCTTTCAAAATCGTATGTGTTTTCGGGGACCCGGGCGCCGGGCGCTACGCAGGGCGCAGAACGGAATGAGTGGATAAAAGGAAGGCGGCCAGTAGCGGCTTCTGGCGCTGCCTTATCCCGGTGGTATTATGGCGTAATTGACGGAAATCTAAGTTCCATTCGACAGCTGATGCTCTTGCACACCAATCTATTTATCGCGAGCTGGCGTAAAGTCGAGCGTCGTCCCGATATGGGTCGGCCGGTCGATCCGCTCCTGGCTGTAAAGCGCATCCGGACAGTTGTTCGGCTCTTCTGACCGTTCCCGTATCGAAATGACGCCCATGCCGGCGTTATGCCGCATGCGAGGAAGCGGATATTTTGCCGCAGGCGATCTCTGGCGGGTCGACGCCCGCATCGGGCGCTATATTTTCTCAATTCGAATGGGTGAGCTGTGTCAGCTTATTCCCAAACGAGGTCCGCACGCGCCTGATTGTTTTATTTGCGTGACCTCTTCACAGGTTTGGAGCGATATGGGCCTCGGGACCCTTTTTGTTGCGGCGGCCGCCGGGCTCGTTTGCGTCATGAGTTTCGCCTGGTTCCTCCAGCGCAGAACAGGGCAATCGGGCTGGATCGACGCGACCTGGTCTTTTGCGATCGGCGCGGCGGGCGTCTTCCTTGCCCTTGGCCCGATCAACGGCGAATCGCCAGGTCCGCGGCAATATCTTGTCGCCGCATTCGCGGCTATCGGCGCCTTGCGCCTTGGTTTTCATATCGCAGCGCGCAGTTTCAATGCCGGCGAAGATCCGCGCTATCATGAGCTCGCCATCGAGTGGGGCGATGATTTCCCGAGGCGTTTGTTCTGGTTTCTGCAAATTCAGGCGGCTTGCGCCTTCCAGCACTCGATCGCGGATATTCTCGCGGCCCGCAACCCGGCCGCCTTTCCGGTCGCCACCGATTTTATCGGCGCGCTCATTCTTGTTGTCGCGATCGTCGGCGAGACCTGGTCTGATGCGACGCTTGCGCGATTCAGGACGAGGCCCGGGCGTGGAAAGGAAGTTTGCATGGATGGCCCCTGGGCGTATTCGCGGCATCCGAATTACTTCTGCCAATGGTTGGCGTGGGCTGGCTTCGCGATTTTCGCCATGGATTTTTCGGGCGCATGGCCGCAGGGTTGGCTCGCGCTGCTCGCGCCGGCCTTCATCTACTGGCTTCTGGCTCATGTGTCCGGCGTCCCGCCCCTTGAGAAGCACATGTTGGCGTCGCGCGGCGAGGCGTTCCAGGCCTATCAGGATCGCGTCAACGCCTTTTTTCCGGGACCGCCGAGGCGTCTCTGAATCCGCCTTTACGAAGGAGAATCGTATGTCTCTGATCGCTTCAACCATTGGCGTCGTCGAGCGCGCACCGTTGCCGGACGCCGTGCTACGCATGGGCGTCGGTTATCTCGTTGGCCGCACCCGCGATCGTCTTAACGCCGCACCTCAGGCTGATGCGGACGCTTTCGTGCGTGAAATGGCGAAGTATCCGATCGCGATCCATACGGGAGAGGCGAACGCGCAGCATTACGAAGTGCCGGCGCGTTTCTTCGAACTGACGCTCGGACCGCGTCGGAAATATTCCTGCTGCTATTACGACGCCCCTGAAACGACGCTTGCGCAGGCCGAGGAGCGTGCGCTTGAAGAAACTGTGCGGCATGCTGACCTCGCGGATGGACAATCGATCCTGGAGCTGGGATGCGGCTGGGGCTCGCTTTCACTGTTCATGGCGCAGAAATACCCGAAAGCGCGCATTACCGCCGTTTCAAACTCAGCGAGTCAACGCGCCTTCATTGAGGCGCAGGCGGCGCGCGCGGCGCTGACGAATCTGCAAGTTATCACTGCCGATATGAATGATTTCACGACGTCCGGGCGCTTCGACCGTATCGTCTCGATCGAGATGTTCGAACATATGTCGAATTGGCGTCCTCTTCTCCAGCGATTGCGTGGATGGCTTACGGAAGAGGGGCGCGTGTTCATCCATATCTTCACCCATCGTAATCGGCCCTACCGGTTCGATCACGCCGAGAAGGCCGATTGGATCGCGCAACATTTCTTTACCGGCGGCATCATGCCCAGTCGCCAGCTTATCCACGGCTTCGGAGATCTTTTCACGGTAGAGGAGGAGTGGCTCTGGAATGGCGTCCACTACCAACGGACGGCGCTGGACTGGCTTCGGAATTTCGATGCGCACCGCGACGAGATCGATGCGGTGCTGCGCGATGTCTACGGAGTCGAGGCGTCTCTGTGGCGTCGTCGCTGGCGCCTTTTCTTCCTCGCGACGGAAGGGCTGTTTGGCGATCGAGCAGGCGCTGAATGGGGAGTCAGCCATTATCGGCTTCGTCCCTCAAATGGTTGATCCGGCGGCTCTCCGTCAGCGCGTCGCGACGTTTGCAGCTGACGCGGATCCTCTGACGGCGGCCTCCAATCGGCTCGCGTTGATCGTCGCAGCAAACCAGCCTTTCTATCCACTCTACGTCAAATGGGCGACAGGGGAGGCCAGCCCGCTTCTTGCGCTTACCTTAGTGTCGACGCCTTTCTTCATTGCGTCGCCCTGGATCGCGCGGCGCTTTCCGGGCGCAGGAAGGTTATGGTTTCCCGCCGTCGGGGCGATCAACACGTTTTTCTGCACGGCCATTTTTGGCGTCGCGTCCGGCGTTGAATTGTTTCTCGTCCCGTGTTTGATCATTGCGACGCTCTCGTGCCGCGCCCGGGAACGGCGCGCGCTGGTCGCCTGTCTCGCGATGATTGTCGGACTGTTCATTCTGCTGCACGGCCGCTACGCAGCTGCGTTTTTTCAGACCGAACCCACCCGGCTTGCCGCTCTCAATGCGCTTAACGCCTATAGCGCCGTGATCCTGAGCGTCATCTCAGTCTGGATGCTTTGGCGGCCCCGGTTCGGCAATTCGACGTTCATGAGCTGAAGCGGCGTACGACGCCATAGGCTGCGAGCGCGGAGACCCCGGTCAGAAACGAGCCCCAAATGAGATCAATGGCGGTCACCATGGCTGGCCAATGGACGAGCGTTGCCTGATTGGTGAGATCGTAGGTTCCGTAGGCGACCAATCCGAACAGCGCGCCGTTGAGCGCCGCCTTACGCCATCCGCCCGCGTTCAACGCCGGCGCAACCGCGAAATAAACCACCCCGAAAAGATACAGCGTATAAAAGGCCGCCGCTGGCCCGGCTCTGAAATCATCTGCGAGGAGGCCGCCGAGTTGAGGTCGGTAAAGAAGGGGCGCAGCTGTCGATAGCCAGATCACATCAAGCGTCAGCATCGCGATCGCTGCGCCCGCATAGGCTAACCCGAATCTTGCCACAGGATCCCCCGAAGTTTGTTCGTTTCCGTTCGACGCGCTCGAACGGACACAATTCCGGGCTCTGGCGGAATTTGTGCGACAGGCCTCGATCAAGCGGAGCTTTTTCTACAGTATCATCGGTTGCAACGCCAACGCCGCAGAAAGCCGCGCCTCACATCGGAGGCACGCCGCCCGATTTCTGACGCCTCTCGATCGTCTATCCGTCACACGCGGATCAACCACGTCGCAGGACGCATTATTTCGGCGCGGATTTACCAGAGGCTCTGTTTTCTGCATTGTTATTTGGACCACTCTTTCCGGGCGCGCTCTGATCGCCATTGCCCCAGCCGTTATTCTGATGTTCGCGCTCCTTGCCGTCGCCCGAAGACTGCTCGCCTGACGGCTTGTCCCCGCCACGGTCCTTCTTGCCCGACGGCTTATCGCCGCTGTGATCCTCGTCGCCGGAGGGCTTGTCGCCGCCGCGATCCTTGTC
>CAZJAY010000164.1:0-4212 GCA_964543915.1 uncultured Methylocystis sp.
TAATCCGCGATGGAAATCTCGCCGGTACAGGGACCCGCGCAACGATTGATCTGGTAGAGCAGGCAAGGACGCGTGCGATTATCGTAAAAACTTTGCGTGCAGGAGCGCAGCAGAAAGGCGCGTTCGAGTGCGTTGAGCGCGCGATTGACGGCCCAGACGCTGGCGAAGGGGCCATAGTAATCGCCCTTGCGCACCCGTGCGCCGCGATGTTTGGCGATCTGCGGCGCCTCGTGATCGTCGGCGATGAGAATATAGGGAAAGGATTTGTCGTCGCGCATCAGGACGTTGAAGCGCGGCTTCAGCTGCTTGATGAGATTGGCTTCGAGCAGCAGGGCCTCGGTCTCTGTTTCGACCGAGATGAACACCATAGACGCCGTTGAGGCGATCATGCGGGCGATACGATACACATGACCGGCGAGGCGCGTATAGCTTGCAACCCGCTTGCGCACATTTTTCGCCTTGCCGACGTAAAGGACCTCCCCGTTTTCGGCGATCATCCGGTAAACGCCGGGACCATCAGGCGCGTGACGCCAGTGTTTGCGGATCGCCTCGATCCCGCGTTGCACGCTTTCCGGCGTCTGCGCCGTATCTTCTTCGACGGCCGCCTCATCCGTAGCCGGAAGATCGTCGTCGCGGTCGTCGTCTTCAGGCGGAAGATCGCTTTTTCGGGCGGAAGGATTGGCCATAGGGCTAGATTTATGCCGCGCACCGGATAATGAAAAGGCGTGCGCCGGCCCGTCCGTCGCCGGAGCGCGGTCGCCCGCGCCTTATCCGGTCGAGGCGCAGGCCTTTCGTCCAAACACGAGGATCGACACGCAATGAGTGACCCGGAGCTTGTTTTCTATCACGCGCCGGGAACCCGCGCGTCGAGCGTTCTGGCGCTCCTCGAAGAGCTGGACGCGCCGTATACGCTCTGTGACCTCAATCTGCGCGTCGGCGCGCAGCGACGGCCGGAATATCTCGCGATCAACCCGATGGGCAAGGTCCCGGCGATTGTCCACAAAGGCGCGTTGGTCACCGAGCTTGGCGCGATTTTCATCTACCTCGCCGACGCTTTTCCCCAACACGGACTGGCGCCCTCGATCGGCGATCCCCTGCGCGGTCCATGGCTGCGCTGGCTTGTCTTTTATGGAAGCAGTTTCGAGCCGGCCGTGCTCGACGCCTTCACGGCTCGCCCGCCGATGTCGTCAGGCATGAGTCCCTATGGCGATTTCGACCGCGTCATGCAGACGCTGACCGAACAACTGAAGCCCGGCCCCTTTCTTCTCGGCTCCCGCTTTACGGCGGCGGATATTCTGTGGGGCATGAACCTGCGGATGATGGCCGGTTTTGGCGTTTTCAGGCCATCCGCGGAAATGGCGGCCTATATCGAGCGCGTTTGCACGCGCGCCGCGATTGCGCGCGTCATCGAAACCGATGCGCAATTACTGAAAATTCACGAGGCGGCGGCGCGCAGCTGAGCGCTTCGCGCGTCACCAGTCGATCGGCTTTTCCCCGCGCGCGACGAGCCATGCGTTGGCGCGCGAGAAATGCCGGCAGCCGAAGAAACCATTATGCGCCGAAAGCGGCGAGGGATGGGCGCATTCGAGCACGAGATGTTTCGTGCGATCAATGCCCGCTCCCTTTCGACGGGCATAGGCGCCCCACAGCAGGAAGACGAGGCCTTCGCGTTCGCGCGCCAGCGCATGCACGGCGGCGTCGGTGAAGCGTTCCCAGCCCTTGTTCTGGTGCGAGCCGGCCTGCGCCTCGCGCACGGTGAGGGTGGCGTTCAGCAGCAGCACGCCCTGACGCGCCCAGCGCGAGAGATCGGGATCGCGCGAAACGGGATGGCCGAGATCGGTCTCGATCTCCCTGAAGATATTGACGAGCGACGGCGGCGGCGCGACGCCGGGGTTCACGGCGAAACAGAGCCCGTTGGCCTGTCCGGCGCCGTGGTAGGGGTCCTGGCCGAGAATGACGACCTTTGTCTGCTCGAAGGGACATTCGTCGAAAGCGCGGAAAATCTGCGTCGCCGGCGGATAGATGCGCCGCAACGCATATTCGTCGCGCACGAAAGCGCGCAAAGTCTCGAAATAGGGATTTTCGAATTCGGCGGCGAGATGTTTCTTCCAGCTCGCATCAATGCGGATTGGTTTGGACATTGCGCGTACGTTTTCCGGGGCGGCCGCGTGCGGTCGCGATTTCAATCCTGCAATGGCCCCCACGCCGGATCGCTGGCGTAGCCTGGCGTCGGCACAAGCGTCTCCGAGCGGCCGAAGACGTCAACCATATGGATTTTCGGACCGCCGCCGCCGCTGGCTTCACGGAAGAACATCAGGAACAACCCGTTCGGCGCCCAGGTCGGCCCTTCATTGTGGAATCCCTCGGTCAGAATGCGCTCGCCCGAACCGTCCGTCTTCATGACGCCGATCGAGAAGTTCCCGCCATTCTGTTTGGTGAAGGCGATGTAATCGCCCTTCGGCGACCAGACCGGCGTTGAGTAACGCCCGCCGCCGAAGGAAATGCGCTTCGCTTCGCCGCCGCGCGCCCCCATGACGTAAATCTGCTGCGACCCGCCGCGATCGCTTTCGAAGGCGATTTGCGAACCGTCCGGCGAATAGGAGGGGGCTGTGTCGATGGCGCTGGTGTCGGTCAGTCGGGTGGTCGTGCGCGTGCGCAGATCCATGGTGTAAAGATTGGTGTTGGCGCCTTCGGAGAGCGACATAATGATCTTCTGGCCGTCGGGCGAAAAGCGTGGCGAAAAGGTCATGCCCGGAAAATTGCCGACGACCTCGCGCTGGCTGTTCTCGATATTCATGAGCAGAACCTTCGGTTCGCCGTCGGCGGTGAAGGCCATATAGGTTACATCGAGCGAGGTCGGCGAGAATCGCGGGGTGACCACAAGTTCGTCGCCGCGCGTCAGATAGCGCACATTGGCGCCGTCCTGGTCCATCATGGCGAGTCGTTTGCGGCGACGTTCCTTTGCGCCTGACTCGTCGACGAATACGATGCGTGTGTCGAAAAATCCCTTTTCGCCGGTGATTCGTGAGAAAACAGCGTCCGACAGCAAATGCGCGACACGGCGCATATTGGCCGACTCAGTCACATATTGCTGTCCCGCGACCTGTTCGCCCGAGGTGACGTCAAAGAGCCGAAACTCAGTTTTCAATCGAACGTCGCCGGCGCGCTGTGCGCGACCGGTCAAGACATATTGGGCGTTGAGCGCCTTGAGCGCGGGAAGGTTGGGCGCCTGATCCGGCGGCGCAACATCCGGACTGACGTCGATCGGCAGCAGAAAAACCGACCGTTTGAAATTATTCAGCGTTACCGCGGTGACGGTGCGCGCCGCCTCGTCGCCGACGAAAGGCGCGACAGCCACTGTCACAGGCTGAAAGGCGCCGCCGCGCAATTCAATGATACGACCGGCGCGGGCAGCCGATGCAGCGGGCCCAAGCGCGGTTCCAAGGATAAGGCCCGTCGCGGCCCGGCGGGTGATGCGGCTTGTCATGGTTTGTGCTCTGCCAACGAAAGGGAACAACGGGCGGACATGATCCTTGCTTCATTCCGAATCGGAGAAGCGCATGGTGATGTCATGCAGCGCCTCTTCGTAATAGGGCATGAATTCCTCGGGAATTTTCATCGGGCTGCAACGGCGCACCGCCTGTAGCGCCTGCTCGCCGCGCGCGCGTTCCACGGAGTTGCCGCCAGCGTTCAGAAGCTTCGGCCCGGATTCGAGCGCGCCATCGCGCGTCAGGCGGAATTCAACCACCGGCGCGAAGGTCACGCGACCCAGCGAAAGCGCGGACGCCCAGCAAGGATGATAATGATCGTGAATAAAGGCGGCGATGCGGCCCTCCATCGTCGCGGACAGTTTCGCCGCCGTTCCTTCGGGCGCGCCGAGCGCGGCGGTGCGGGTCGCCTTGTCGGTTGCCGCGCGACGCTGCGGCGCCTCGCGGCTCAGAATGCTCGCGATGCTGGCGACGTCGAATTTCGACTTCGGCGCATTCTCGTCGCCCGATTCCGGGCGTGCGCCTTTTGTCTCCGGATCGGGCTTGTCTTTATCCGGTTTTTCCGTCGGCTTGGCCTTTTCCAGCAGTTTGGCGACTTCGTCAGTCTTCAGCCGGGGCTTTGGCGGTTCTTTCGGTTTGTCTTTTGCGTCCTTGTCAGGCTTCGGCCGGGGCGGCGGTGCTGCTGCACCCGCTGAAGAGAAGACCGACTTCACCGTTGTGCTGG
>CAZJAY010000165.1:0-4200 GCA_964543915.1 uncultured Methylocystis sp.
ATCCAGAACGCGCCGGGCGAAATCATTGCACTCGGTCGCCAGCTCCTCTAGTACGGTCGCGGAGGTCGACCACGCGCCGGTCGCGGTCTTTTTCGCGCCAGGCAGGCCCATTTTGCCAAACAGAATATCGCCAAGCTGCTTCGGCGAAGCGAGGTTGAAGCGCTCGCCCGCCGCCTCGACAATCTCCTCTTCGAGGCGCGCCATGTCCTGCGCAAACGCGCCAGACAGACGCGAAAGAATGGCCCGATCGATCATAATCCCGCGGCGCTCCATCGCTGCGAGAGTCGCAATCATCGGCCGCTCAAGCGTCTCATATACATTGGCCAGTCCCTCGGCTGGCAGACGCGGCTTGAGCACGCGCCACAGACGCAGGGTCATATCCGCATCTTCACCTGAATATTCCGTCGCCCGATCTAGGGGAACGCGCGCAAAACCAATGAAATTACGCCCCGACCCTGCAACCTCGGAGAAAGAAATATTCTGGTGCCCGAGATGCTTCAACGTCAGCTCGTCAAGCCCATGATTGTTGCGTCCGGTATCCAGCGCATAGGAAATCAGCATCGTGTCCTCGACCGGCGCGACGTCGACGCCATGACGCGCAAGGACGAGAAGATCATATTTCATATTATGTGCGATCTTGAGCACGGCTTCGTCGGCAAGTAATGGCCGCAATCGGCCGAGCGCCGTTTCAAGCGGTATCTGCCCGGCGACAAGCGCCGCGCCGCCGAAGAGATCGGCTGCGCCATTCTCGCGATGTTGCAGGGGAATGTAACAGGCGCGGCCGGGCGCAACCGCCATCGAAACTCCGACAAGCTCGCATTGCATGGGATCGAGCGACGTCGTCTCGGTGTCGATCGCGACGACGCCGGCCTCCGTCGCCGCCGCAATCCAGGCGTCGAGCTGTTCAATGGACAGAATGGTTTCGTAGGCGGAACGATCGACCGTCGTCGTCTCCGCTGCAACTTTTCGCGCGGCGACGAGCGCAGCGGGCGTCATGCCCTGCGCTGGCGCCTTCTCCGGCTCCGGCGTCGTCAAAGGCGGGTCCGCAGAAGGCGCCCCGTCGCGCCCGCGCCAGCCCGCCTGACCGACGAACCCGGGATCAGGCGCGATCTCCTCCGCCTCTACGCCATAGAGTTCGGCGACGCGTCGGGTGATTGTCGTAAACTCCATCGCCTGCAGAAAGGCGACCAGCGTTTTCGCGTCGGGTTCGTGCAGAACAAGATCGTCGAGCGACGTTTCGACGGGAACGTCGCGGACCAGTTCGACAAGCTTTTTCGACAGGCGGATCAGCTTCACCGCGTCGGGATCGGTCAAGGCTTCGCGGCGTTTCGGCTGTTTGATCTGCGGCGCGCCGGCAAGCAAGCTATCAAGATCGCCATATTCATTGATGAGCTGTGCGGCTGTTTTTACGCCAATACCCTTTGCGCCAGGCACATTATCCGTCGAGTCGCCTGCGAGCGCCTGTACGTCGACAACCTTGTCCGGGGTCACGCCGAAGTAATCGACGACCTCAGCCTCGCCGATCAACCGCTCCTCGCGCGCGCCTTTCGCGCCGGCGACGCCCGAAGCGGGATCATACATTGTGACGCCGGGGCCAATCAGCTGCATCAGATCCTTGTCAGCGGAAATGATCAGCACGTCTGCGCCTTTCGCGCGCGCCTGCGTGGCGTAGGTCGCGATGAGATCGTCCGCCTCGTAGATGTCCTGCTCGATCGGCGTCAGGCCGAAGGCGCGCACGGCGGCGCGCATGAGCGGAAATTGCGGGATCAGATCTTCCGGCGGCTCGGCGCGATGCGCCTTGTATTCCGGATAGATCTCCTTGCGGAACGAATTCTCGCTCTTGTCGAAAATAATCGCGAGATGAGTCGGCTTCACGCCGGCCGCGCCCTCGCGCACGAATTGCAGCAGCTTCACGCAAAAGAGTCGAACCGCGCCGGTGGGCAGGCGGTCCGAGCGATAATTATATTTCGCATCCTGCCGGATCGACTGAAAATAGGCGCGAAAGACGAAGGACGAGCCATCGACAAGGAATACGTGGCTGCCGGGGCCGACGGATTTATGAACAGTAGTCATGGACGCATCATAAACTGTCGGCGCGGGGCTGTCCTGCACGGTAGCGCCGCGCGTTTTGAAATCTTACCCCAGCCGCGCGAGCGCCGCAGAGAGCTTGTCGATCCGCGCACGGGTGTCGTCGAGGCGCTCGCGATGCTCATCGATCACCTCTTCCTCCGCCTTGGCGAGGAACCCGGGATTGGCGAGCTTGGCGTCGAGCTTCTTCGCCTCGCCGTCGCATTTGGCGATTTCCTTTGCAAGACGCGCTTTTTCAGCGGCAAGATCGATGACACCCTCCAGCGGGATCGCAGCAACACTCCCGCGCACGAGCAGCTGCGCTGCCGCCTTGGGCACGGCCTCGACGAAATCGATACGCGACAGACGCGCCAGCTTGCGCAGCGTTTCATCCCAGCGTTGCACACGCGCCTGTAAGGCGGCGTCGGCGCCGACAAGCAGCAGTTCCGTTTCCCCGGTCAGCGCCATTTCGGCCCGCAGGGAGCGAATTTCGGAGACGAGATCGACGACCCAGCCGATTTCGTTCTCGGCGGCGGCGTCCTCAAGGCCTTGGAGCGAGGGCCATGCGGCCAGCGCGAGGATCGTGTCCCGGTTCGGTCCCTCCGCGCCCTTGATCGCCCACAACTCCTCGGTGATGAAGGGCATGAACGGGTGCAGCAGCGCATAGATCTGATCAAGCACGAAAGCCGCCGTGGCGCGGGTTTCGTCCTTTTCAGCGCCATCGGCGCCCTGCAACAAAGGCTTCGCGAGTTCGAGATACCAGTCGCAGAACACGCTCCAGACAAAGCGATAGGCGGCGTTGGCGGCGTCGTTGAAACGATAGGCGTCGATCGCCGCGCTGACGTCCGTCACGGCGCGGGCGGCCTCGCCGACGATCCAGCGATTGAGCGTTATTCTATTGGCCTGCGGCGCATAGCCGGCAACACGCACGCAGCCGTTCATTTCGGCGAAGCGCGAAGCGTTCCAGAGTTTCGTCGCGAAATTACGATAGCCTTCGACGCGTTGCGTCGAGAGCTTGATGTCGCGGCCCTGCGCGGCCATGGCGGCGAGCGTGAAGCGCAGCGCATCGGCGCCATAGTCGTCGATCAGATGCAACGGATCGATGACATTACCCTTCGACTTCGACATTTTCGCGCCCTTCTCGTCTCGGACGAGGGCGTGGATATAGACGTCGCGGAAGGGAATTTCTTTTTTGAAGTGCAGGCCCATCATCATCATCCGGGCGACCCAGAAGAAGATGATGTCAAAACCCGTGACGAGCACATTGGTCGGATAGAACCGCGCCAGCTCCTGCGTCTCATCCGGCCACCCCAGCGTCGAGAACGGCCAGAGCGCAGAGGAGAACCATGTGTCGAGCACGTCTTCGTCGCGGGTCAGCGGCAGGTTTTCGCCGGTGCGGGCGCGGGCGGCGGCATGGGCGGCCTCTTCCGTCTCCTCGACATAAACATTACCGTCAGCGTCGTACCATGCCGGAATGCGATGACCCCACCAGAGCTGGCGCGAGACGCACCACGGCTGGATGTTTTCGAGCCAGTCGAAATAGGTCTTCTCCCAATTCTTCGGCACGAAGCTTGTCTTGCCCTCGCGCACAGCGGCGAGCGCCGGCTGCGCCAGTGTCTTCGCGTCAACATACCATTGGTCTGTGAGGCGCGGCTCCAGCACGGCGTTGGACCGATCGCCATGCGGGACCATGTGTTTGTGATCGTCAATGCCGTCGAGCAGCCCGCGCGCTTCCATCAGTTCAACGACGCGGCGTCGCGCGGCGAAGCGATCGAGTCCGTCGATTTCAGCGATTGTCGCGGCGAGTTCAGCGGAGTTTTCGAGTCCCTCATGGAACTCGGCGTTGGCCGCGAGCGCAACGCGCGCCTGCGCGTCGAGCACATTGACGAGCCGCAATCCATGTCGCTTGCCAACCTCGAAATCATTGAAGTCGTGCGCGGGGGTAATCTTCACCGCACCCGTGCCCTTTTCCGGATCGGAATATTCATCAGCAACAATCGGAATGAGTCTGCCAACCAGCGGCAAGCGCAGCTTCTTGCCGACCAGCGCCGTGTAACGCGCGTCCTCGGGATGCACCGCCACGGCGGTGTCGCCCAGCATGGTCTCGGGACGCGTCGTCGCCACACCGATACA
>CAZJAY010000166.1:0-4177 GCA_964543915.1 uncultured Methylocystis sp.
CTGACGGCGCGGGCGTTGGTTCGCGCATTGGCGCCGTCGTGGCGTCAACCACGGGAACATCATTGGCATCTGGCGGCGGCGTGTTCGGCTCGAAACCATTAATCAGCGCGCGCGCCTTCTCGAGTTCGGCGGGGCTGAGGCGCGCGGCAACTTCATCGCGCTTCTTCGCGGAATCTGCGTCGCCCTGGCGCGCCGCCGCTTCGAACCAGCGATAGGACTCGATGAAGCTGCGTTCCACACCGAGGCCGCGCGCGTAAAGGATCGCGAGATTATACTGACTATCGCGAACGCCATATTCCGCGGCTTTTCTGAACCATTGAGCGGCTGCGACATACAGAGGCTTCGCGTCCTCGCCTTCGATCATCAGAACCGCAAGATTGTGCATCGCGCGCGCATTGCCGGCGGATGCGGCCGAATTGTACCATTTACGGGCCGCAGCATAGTCTCGCTCAACGCCGACGCCCTTCTCATACATTGAGCCGAGACGAAACTGGGCGGGCGCGAAACCCTGGCGTGCGGCCTTTTCGAACCATTGCGCCGCCAGCGCGGGGTCCCGCGTTACGTCGCGTCCGTCCATGTAACGACTGGCGAGCTCGAATTGGGCGCTTGCGACGCCATCGTTCGCGAGAAGAACGATATTTGACGAAGGCTCAGTTTTTGTGCGCGTGGCGTTTTTCTGTGCGGGGGCAATCGCGCTCACCGGGGCAGGATCAATCTGACGCGCGGTCGCGACCAATCTGTTCGCGTTTGTGAATTTCGTCGGCGGGGCGGCCGGTTCGTTCGTCAGTGAAGCGGCAGCCGTCGGATTATCGGCCTGCTCACGATCCTGCCCCACGGAGCCGGGGTCTCGCGTGGGCTCCGGCGAGATCTCCTGATAGGCGGGGCGCTCGTTCATGGCGGTTTCGTCCGTGGTGGACGATCCGACGTCTGCGCCGGCGAGGTGGTAGGCCCCGGCACTCAGCGCGACGGCGCCAAGAATGGCGAACAGAGTACGTTTGCGGGCGACCAGCGCGTCAAAAATTGAATTGCGGAACGCATTCCGCCCGGATGCGTGGACTCCGGACTCTTCGCGCGGCGCGCGCGGCGGGCGTCGTTGCGCGCGGAGAGTATGCACGATATCCGCGTCGGCCGCAGCCTGTCGAGCGGCGCGCCGCGCCGCCGCGATGAACGACGACGGCGTGGCGGCGTTCGAAGCAATATCGGGATATTCGTCGGTCAAAACATCAGCGATGATTGCCTCATGCTCCACTCGCGCAGAGGAAGGCGGCATGACGGGGGGTGACGGTTCAGCTGCTGAAATCACGGGAGCGGCGACCGTCGGATCGACGATGGATGGCGCATGCCGCTCCACGCGATCGTAGCCGGCTTCTTCCCGGATGAACGTCAGGACCTCTTCGCAGGCTCCAAACCGTTCGAGTAATTTTTCAAACATATCATGGACAGCATGGAGCGCCTTCGCCGATTCTGCGACAGTCGCCTGTTCGTGCGGCTGCGTTTGCGTCGCCATACGTGCAGCGACCTTGAGTTCGGCAATTTCTGCAACAAGCTGCATCATGCGGTCATTCATTTCCGCGATGAGCGCCGCTGCGGGTTGGGACTTTTCGAGTTTCCCGGCGATTTCCGCGATTTGCGCCTCTAGCGTTTTCAGCACACTGGCGTCGCTTCCGGGATCGAGCGCGCGCTCGATGCGACCGGTAAAGTTTTCCAGCTGCTTTGCGAGGGTCGACCCTTCGGTTGTCGCCTCGCCGCGCGCTGCGCCCGTCTGTGCGAAGCGCTCGTGCATTTGATCGAGACGGCGCGATAGATCCTCAAAGCTCTGATCGTAGATTGGATGCGCGAGCGCGGATTCGATCCGTGACAGGGATTCGCTTCGGGGTAAATCGTCGACGCGACGATCGATACGGTCGATCTTCTCACCGATCTCGTTCATCACCGTTTCGATGACGCGCGCGCGTTCGATTTTCTGCGCGGTTTCCCGTTCGACCAGCGTTTCGCCGAGCGCGTCAATTCTTTCGCCGAATTGCTCCAGGCGTTTCGAAAAAGTCCCGTCAACGGTTCCGTCGAGCCGTTTCGCGAGATTTTCAATCGACAGATTGAACGAAGCCATGCCGCCGGCGACTTCCTGAGCGACAACATCGCGCAGATCGTCTTCGATCCGCGCGACATCTATTGAGGCTCCTGTGGTAGCGCGCTGGCCAACCGCTGCGAGGGCTTCGACATGATAAATAAGCGCCTCGAGCGCAATCTCGACTTTCTCCAGCGGCGTGCGCTGCGTCGCGAGTGCGGCGATCCGCGCCCGGATCTGTTGTGTTTCCCGGGTCAGGTCCCTGAGGACGACGTTATGTGCGCCGCCCGAGCGATCGAGCGCATCTACCCGATCGCCGAGACAGTCAATATCGGCGCGAATAGCCCGAAGCGCATGACCGGCGCCCATATCCTCAACGACGGCGCGTAATTCTTCCGTAACCTGCGTCGCCGATCTGAGCGCAGCGTCGGAAACGCCTTCACGCCGCCGACAGGCGATAAGATCTTCCAGATCCCGCAACATCTTTTGGACAGCGGTCGCCGACGTACGTGGCGTCAGCCGGTCAAGATCACTGGCCATGCTCTCGACTTCGCGGCGCAATTCGCCGATCTGGCGCATAATTGCCGCCCGCTCCATCGCGCGCGGCTGTTCCGCATGCGGATCGACGACGTGCGTGGGGGCGTCGACTTCGGCGCCGCCTGTTTCCAGCCACGCGTGGAGCCTCGCGAGTTCGGCGTCGACGCGCTCGGCTCCGGCAGCCTTCGAGACGCCGGACGCGGCGTTGCGACCGCGTGGGGCCGTCGGCTCGCGAAGCGATTCGCCGGGCTGGTCCGCAGAGCCGGTACGCGCCTGAAGGTAGCGCAAAATCGCGCTGACCTGCGCCTCAAGCGCCGGGCCGGTCAGAGGATCGCCCGTCTCGCGCCTCGTTTCATCCGCACTGGCCGCCGCACCCGATTTTTCGCGGACCGCTTCGTCGATCGATTCGTCCAGCGTCTTGCCGGCGCGACGTGCAGCCTTTTTTGTTGCGGCGTCGAGACCGGAACGATTGCGCGAAACAGCCGTGTTCATCGTTACTTCATCGTATGGGCCGCATGGCCCGCCAGGGGAACGTGACTCGATGGAACACGACGCGAGAGGCGACTTCCGTCCTGCGGAGGCGCGCGCCCGGTTACGGGCGGCCTTTTTTGCTACGAACGCTACTTTCCGGCAAACAAGGTAAACAGTGCGTTAAAATTACAATCGACGTCGGGAAAAATTAACCTTCTGTGGCTTTGGCGCCGGTGAAAGGAGGTTACGCAGGTGCGGCTGGCGCCATGCCATGTGGCGCGCGTAAAAGGTTCTTTCGATTTTCGCCGCCGCGCAATGGTCGCGCTCTTGCTCGCCTGTCGCTCCCTCTCTACCTAAAGAACTGCATAAAGACGCCATCCCGTCGACTGATCAGGGATCGCGCGGATCGGCCAGGAGGCGAAAATGCCCGGCTTCAAAGCCCCTGTGGAAGAAACATTGTTCATCCTGAATGATGTGCTGCAAATCGGGCGGTTTGGAGACCTTTCCGGCTTTGCCGATCTTGATCCGGATGTTATCGCGCAAATTCTTGGCGAGGGAGCAAGACTTTGTGAGCAGGAGCTGGCGCCGCTCAACGGTCCGGGCGATCGGGCGGGTTGCCGACGCGACGCCGATTCGACTGTAACGACGCCGCCGGGATTCGTGGCGGCCTATGCGGCGTTCGCGTCGGGCGGATGGATCGGGCTTGCGGCGCCGACAGAGTACGGCGGGCAGGGCCTTCCCTATGCGCTGTCCATGGCCATGAGCGAATTCGCTTCAGCCGCCAATATGGCCTTCGCCATGTACCCGGGCCTCACCCAGGGCGCGCTGGCGGCGCTTTTACGCCATGGCTCTGCGGATCAAAAGCGTCTCTACGCGCCAAACATGGTGTCCGGAAGCTGGACCGGAACCATGAATTTGACCGAGCCGCAGTGCGGCACGGATCTGGGCCTGCTCAAGACGCGCGCAACGCCGCGCGACGAGGGCTCATGGTCGATTTCCGGACAAAAAATTTTCATTTCCGCCGGCGAGCACGATCTTTCGGAAAATATCAATAATCTCCTCCTTGCCCGCATAGACGGCGCGCCGGCCGGCGTGAAGGGGATT
>CAZJAY010000167.1:0-4125 GCA_964543915.1 uncultured Methylocystis sp.
GGAAGCCATGGGCTTCGTCGAAACGAACCAGACCGTCGGCCAGCGCCTTGCGGGTCAAGGCCTGCATTTTCGGATCGAGCGGCGTTCGAACGGTCAGGCCTCCTTCGTAAAGGACTTTCTCGCCGTAGCGTTCGAGCAGCTCGCGGCGCACTTCCTCGGCGAAATAGCCGGCGACATAGGTGTTGGGCGAGAGCACGCGCGGATTGTCGCCGAGCGGCTCGGCTTTCGCTTTCGCCGCTTCCTCGGCGGTGACGAAGCCATCCGCCTCCATGCGATCAATCACATAGTTTCGGCGTTCGATCGCGCGCTCGCGATGCTGGAATGGATGGTAATTGTTGGGCCCCTTTGGCAGAGCGGCGAGAAAGGCCGCTACTGCAAGGGTCAGTTCGAAGACAGACATATTGAAGTAAATTAGCGCGGCGTCAGCCACGCCATAGTAGCCGACTCCGAGCGGGATCTCGTTGAGATAGAGTTCGAGGATGTGCTCCTTCGAATAGGCGCTCTCGATCCGGAACGAGATCAGCGCCTCGCGGATTTTGCGGTCAAAGGATCGTTCGTTGCCGACAAGGAAGTTCTTGGCGACCTGCTGGGTGATCGTCGAGGCGCCCTGCACATGCTTGCCGCCCTCGGCGAGAATCATGACCGCGCGCAGCACGCCTTCGGGGTCGACGCCGCTATGGGTGTAGAAATTCTTGTCCTCGGCCGAGATGAAGGCCTGACGCACCAGCGGCGGGATCGACGTGTAGGGGTGGAAGAGCCGTCGCTCGTGGGAATATTCGGCGAGGATCGACCCATCGCCGGCGTGAGAACGCGTCGTGACCGGCGGTTCATATTTCTGGAGTGTCGCCGTGTCCGGCAGATCCTTCGAGTAGTAGGACACGACCGCGGCGATAGCCACGGCGCCGATCAGGAAAACGATCACGCCGGTGGCGAAAATAAAACCCAGAAATCTTGCGAGCAGGCGCATGAACTTTCTTCCTCGCAGCGGTCGGCAGGAAATCACCGCCGCCGATATGGGGACTGCCCGGCGCCTTCGCCAGGTAGACGGCGGGCGGCGGGCGCGTGGCGTCGCGACGTCATCGTCGTCAGCTGCGCTATGCCGCGCATCGATACCGACCCGCAGCGGATACGTAAACGGTTACGGGGATTTTGTGTTTTAATCTTGGCGCGCGGCCGCCGGCGCTGCGTCCGCGCCGCTTCTGGCCTCGGGGCGGCGCGCGGCGAAGAAGGCCTCCACCGCTTCGGCTGTCTTGCCCGCCGCCAGCTCCCGCCACGCCGGAGAGGTAAGACGGGTGAGATCCCGGTCGCTCGACAGATAGCCAAGCTCAAGAAGAACCGATGGCACGTCATACGCCTTGAGAACGACGAAGCCGGCCGATCGGGAGGGGTTCCGGTTGAGACTGCCGACGTCCCGCCAGCGCGCCACCAGCGTTCGCGCAAACTGTCGGCTGAACGCAAGCGACTCGCGCCGTGCGAGATCCATAAGAATATCATCGACTTCCGTCGCTTCATCCGCATGGGCGAGACCGCCCGCCTGGTCGGCGCGGTTTTCCTTTTCGGCGATGCGGGCCGCTTCGGCGTCCGAGGCGGCGGCCGAAACCGTATAGACCGTCGCGCCTTCCACATGCGGCGCGGCGAGCGTATCGGCGTGGATGGAAAGAAACAGCGCCGCATTGTTGCGCTGCGCGAAGCGGACGCGCGCGGCGAGCGGCAGGAACACATCCTCCTCCCGGGTCATGATCGCATGTAAATTGCCGCCCGCCTCGATTTTGGCCCGGAGCGCTTCGGCGAAGGCGAGAACGATGGTTTTCTCCTGTTCGCCATGCCGCCCGGTCGCGCCCATGTCGACGCCGCCGTGACCCGGGTCGATGACGACGACCGGTTTGCCCGCCGGCGGCGTGGCGCGCGGCGGTTCGGGGACGACCGACGGCTCGGGGAGCGCCGCCGCCTTCACGGCGGCGCCGAAGCGCGTCGCGTCGGCGGGAACGAGGTCGAGGATGAGCCGCGCGCCGTCCGCCGTGTTTTCGGATGCGACCCGTGCGACGAGCGCCGGGACGGCAAGATCGACGACAATCCGCGCGCCGCCTGGCGCGAACTGACCGTAACGATATGATTTGACGATTTTCGATCCGCCGACGTCGTGGCCATTGCGCGGATCGATGCGAAACGCGACTTCGGGCAGATCGACAACGATGCGTGGCGGGTCCGCCACGGGCCGCGCCCGGGCGACGACAGGTTTCGTGAGGTCGAAAATCAGCGTGGAACGCCCGGCGGCGTTCTCGATCCGGCTGGCGATGGCGGCGGCCTCTGGTCCGGTCGCAGCCGCCGGCCCCCCGGCGACCAGGAAAAATGCGCCGACAGCTATGAAAAATCCGCCGCGCCGGGAGGGCTTTCCCCCCAAATCTGGCCGATTCATGCCATTTCCCCGAATCGGGTCTTCGACCCGCCGATCAATCGCATATAGCCGTTCCGGCTGAATTGCGCCACGCGCAGGGCGTAAGCCTTTCCATGGGCGACTTGCGCGTCCGGGACCGGGTTGTTACTATAATTTGTCGGACGCTTCGAAACGCGTCTGCGCGCAATGCCGCCTGTCGGTTGTCGCCCGGATCGGAGTCTGTTGAAAAATCGGAGAGAGGACCGCGCGACGCCAGGGTGGCGCGCTGCGCCGCCCGTATTGCCTGCGTCGTTCCCGGTCCGGAGAGGCTTCTGACCCTATCGACGCCTTCGTGGTGCGGACTTCGCGCCGCGGGAAGGATTTTTGTCGACCTCATGGCCATGCCCATGACACGCCAGCGATTTATCGAACGTTTTATCAACGCGCTCTTGTGCGCGTGGGCGTTCCTCGCAGGCCTGTCCCGTCGACAGGGCGTCGACCGCGCCGATGGAAATCTGTTTTCCGGGCTGCGCGGCGAATTCATCAAGGCCGGCCGTTTCGCCGGTCAGTGTGTTCGGGACCTCGGGTCCCTTTCTTTTCCTCTGACAACATGCGCTCGCCCTGCCGGGGCGCCCAGCCTTGCGGTTTTCGTTTGCCCGGTTCCGGGCGGCGTCGCCGCGTCGCCGCCGCCGTCGTGCGCAGCGCTGAAACGAGTAATACATGGCCAACAAAATGCTGATCGATGCATCCCATCCGGAGGAGACCCGGGTGGTGGTGCTGAGCGGGAACCGCGTCCAGGAATTTGATTTCGAGGCGGCGGACAAAAGGCCGTTACGCGGCAATATCTATCTCGCGAAGGTGACCCGGGTCGAACCGTCCCTTCAGGCGGCTTTCGTCGACTACGGCGGCAACCGGCACGGGTTTCTGGCTTTCGCCGAAATCCATCCCGACTACTACCAGATTCCTGTCGCGGATCAGCAGGCGCTGGCCGAACATCAGGCGCTGCTGGAAGAAGAACGGCGCGCCCACCGCGAGGACGAAGAAGAAGAGACGCGACGTCCGAACGGGCGTCGGCGTTCCCGACGCCGGCAGCACGATGGCGCCGAACGTCGCGCGGCGCCGGACGAGGCGCTGGTCAGCGCGCCGCTCGACGTCCCCGAACCGAACGGGCCCGACGAACGGACAGACGAAATCGCCGCGTCTGACGAGCGCGCAAATGTAGAGGCCGAGGCGGACGCGCAGCGTGCTCATGACGCGTCCATCGATGTTGCGCCCACGGATATCGAGGTCGAGGCCGCCGCTGTCGCTGTCGACGAGGCGGTGGCCGTGGCGGCTGCGGAGGCGCATCAAACGCTTTCGGTCGATCCGTCCGGCTTCGGCTTTGTCGAGACCGGCGCCGCCGACGAATTCTCGGAAAGCGCGCCGGAACCCGATCACGAGGCGAAAGCGCGTCGTCGCGACGAACGCGAGGATGAGCGGGAAGAGGCTCTGGCGACGTCGCCGATGTCCGGAAGGTCCCCTCGGGCGCGATCGCGCGGGCCCGCCGACGAAGAGCACGATGAGGACGATCACGAGGAAGAGGAAGAGGTCGAGCACATTGGCGGCGACGCCATGGACGAGGCGCCCTATCGCGCGCCCCGGCTGCGTCGGCAATACAAGATCCAGGAAGTGATCAAGCGTCGGCAGGTTCTGCTGGTGCAGGTCGTCAAGGAAGAGCGCGGCAACAAGGGGGCGGCGCTCACCACCTATCT
>CAZJAY010000168.1:0-4078 GCA_964543915.1 uncultured Methylocystis sp.
GCGGTCGTCGGGGCCTTGTAGTTCTGTTTGGCGACCAGATCCTCATATCGCTGGATACGCGCCTTGCTCTTGGCCTGACGCGCCTTGGGGCTGGAGGCGATCCACTCGCTTTCGGCTTCAAGCGCGCGCTGACGGGCCTTGTCCTCGGAGGATTCCTGCGCGAGGCGTTTCTGTTTCTGTTTGAGCCAGCTCGTGTAATTCCCTTCATACGGAATGCCGCGGCCGCGATCGAGTTCGAGAATCCAGCCCGTGACATTGTCGAGGAAGTAGCGATCGTGGGTCACGATCAGGATCGCGCCCGGATAGTTGCGCAGATGGCCTTCGAGCCAGTTCACCGTTTCGGCGTCCAGATGGTTCGTCGGCTCGTCGAGCAGCAGCATTTCAGGCTGTTCGAGCAACAGTTTGCACAGCGCGACGCGACGACGTTCGCCGCCTGAGAGTTTGGTGACGTCCGCATCTTCCGTCGGGCAGCCGAGCGCCTCCATGGCCTGATCGACCTGGCTGTCGAGGTCCCACAGGCCCTTCGCCTCGATCTCGTCCTGGAGTTTCGCCATCTCGTCGGCGGTCTCGTCCGAGTAGTTCATGGCGAGATCGTTGTAGCGGTCGAGAATGGCCTTCTTCTCCGCGACGCCGAGCATGACATTGCCGCGTACGTCGAGCGTCGGCTCCAGATGCGGCTCCTGCGGCAGATAGCCGACGCGCGCGCCTTCGGCGACAAAGCCGTCGCCGGTGAACTCCTTGTCGATGCCGGCCATGATGCGCAGCAGGGTCGATTTACCGGCGCCGTTGACGCCGAGCACGCCGATCTTGGCGTCCGGGTAAAAGGAGAGGTGGATGTTATCGAGGACCTTCTTGCCGCCCGGATAGGTCTTGGTGAGGCCCTGCATATGATAGATGAACTGGCGCGCCATGTGTCTGCGTCTCGTTTCTGGAGCGATATTACCCCGTGTCTATAAGGTTTCGACCCCGAACGGAAGCGGCGCCTCACTCGACCGTCGCCGCGCGCAACGCGCCGCGCCGCATGGCGACAAAGGCGGTTCCGACCGGCGTCAATGCACCGTGGTCGAGTCGGTCGAGCTTTACGGACCAGTCCGGAAAGGTGCGCCAGCCGATCGTGTAATGCCCGACGCTGGCGAGATAGACCGCCCCCACATGGAGAAGGGGCGCCAGTAGCGGGTTCTGATCGAGATAGCTCGCCGGATTGGTCGGCGCTTCCGGCGCGGGGACGCCGGCGCGCCGCGCCTGCGCCAGTTTTTCCATTGTCCCGAAGGTTGCGCGTTGCGCCGCGTCGAGCCGCCCGATGGCGTCCCCGCGCGCCGCGAGCGGATCGCGTTGCACGGCCTCGACCAGCGTCTTCGCCGCCGGCTTCAGCGCCACGCAGGCAGGCCTGTCGCATTTCTCTTCCGGCGTCTGAGCCCCGTCATTTTTTCCTTCGATCATGACGGGTTCATAGTCGAAGGCGATGCTGCAGGCGGGGCCGAAGGAGTCTTTCTCCCAGGCCTTGAGCGTCAGACGGCTGGCAAGTACGGGCTCATAGGGGTTTTCATTGTCCTCCACGGCGACCGCACGACCGTCGATAACGCCGAAAAAGCGATCGACGCCGCAGGAGTCGCCGGGTTTGTCCGACCAGAGGGCGCGGGCGACCCGCCGGGCGACGCCGTCGCGGATCGTAAAGGCCGCAGAGTAAATACAGTGCGCGGTGCCCTGGATCTGGGTCGCGACAAAGAAATCCGTTCCCGGCGCATGATCGATGGTCAAAAGCGCCGAGGAACCGAGATCGAGAATGTCGCGTTTGACTTGCGGCGAGAAACGGACGGGCGGCGTCTGGCGCTGCGCCCAGCGATCGAGCGCCTGCGGGTTTGTTTCCGGCAGGGCGGGGGCCGCTGGCGCACGCTTGACGCCGGAATTCGGCGTGTTCGCCAGGAAGCCGAAGGGCGTCTGGTTCAGGGGCGCATTGGGCTCATTCGGATCGTTCGCGCGGGCCGAGAGGGCGCTACGGTAGCGCTCGACGAAACGCTGACACAGCGCCTTGTCGGCGTCGGGCGTCGTCGTTTGCGCCGGCGGCATCGCTGAGATGGCGTCCAGTCGCGCGCGATAGGCCTTGGCGAGGCAGGCGATCGCGGTCGCGCGGCGTTCCGCAGCAAGGGAGCCTGCGGGAACGGCGCAATCCCTGTCGCGCGTCGCGAGCCAGCGCCGCGAAGCCGCAAGAAAACCGGCGCGTTCCTGTGGGGCGGCCGCAAGGCGCGCCTGCACGGCCGCATTCAGCGCTTTGTCCAATGCGCCGATCTCCGGCGCCGCGCAGATCAGCCTTTCGACCGGCGTTTGCGCCTTGCTGCAATCGAAGCCCTGCGCCGCGACGGGCGCGACCGCGAGGCTGAGAGCAAGCAACAACAGAAGACGCGCATAAATCATTCGTCGACGCTCCGTGTCCGATGCGTGCAGGCGTTCGGCCTAGCGCGCTTTCGCGCCCATGCCGTCGAGCGTTTGTTCGACCAGCGGCGCGAAACGCGCGACGATGGCCCGCACGCCGGCGGCGTTGGGGTGCAGCCCACCCTCCTGGGTCAGGGCGGGATCATTGGCGACGCCTTCGAGGAAATACGGATAGAACGGCAGGGCGTATTTCGCCGCCAGCGCCGGATACAATGCATCGAACCCCTGTCGGTAGGCCGCGCCGCGACGATCATCGGCGATCATGCCGGCAAGGATGATGCGCGCGCCGGCGGCCTGAAAACGACGGATCAGCCGCACGAGATTGCTCCGCGTCGTATGCAGGGACGCGTCGTTGAGCAGATCGTTGATCCCGAGTTCGAGAATGACGAGATCGGGCTTTCCGGCGGCCGCCTGCGTTGCGCGGGCGAGACCCATCGCGGTGGTGTTTCCCGGCACGCCGGCGTTGGCGACGATGACGTTATAACCATCCGTCGCGAGCCTTTGGCCGAGAACGACCGGAAAGGACTCGTGGTCGCGCACGCCGTAACCGGAGACGAGGCTATCGCCGAAGACGAGAATTTTCGTCGGCGCGGCGAGCGCCGATCCGCCGAAAAGGGACAGGATCAGGCCGAGAATGCGGAATTTCGGCATTGAGGGTGCTCCCCGTCAAAGACCTTGCCGTCGTTCCACACAAATTCGCCGCTCGCAAGGCGGGCCGGCTTTGTAGGCCGTCGCGGCTCGGCTATAGGCTGGCGCATGGACAGGCTCAATATTCTCCTCATTGGTTCCGGCGGCCGCGAGCACGCGCTCGCCAACGCGCTCGCGCGAAGTCCCGCGGTCCGCGCGCTCTTCATCGCGCCGGGCAATCCCGGCACGGCGCGGGTCGGCGCCAATGTCGCGCTCGATCCCGCCGATCATCCGGCCGTGCTGCGTTTTTGCCGTGAAAATCAGATCGGCCTCGTTGTCGTCGGGCCCGAGCAACCGCTGATCGGCGGCCTTGTCGATGCGCTGACCGCGGCGGGCGTGCCGGCCTTTGGTCCGACGCAGGCGGCCGCGCAGCTTGAAGGCTCCAAGGGCTTCACCAAGGACATCTGCCGCGCCTATCGCATTCCCACCGCAAGCTATGAGCGCTTCACCGATCGTGACGCCGCGCTCGCCTTTGTCCGCGCGCGGGGCGCGCCCATCGTCGTCAAGGCGGATGGGCTCGCCGCCGGCAAGGGCGTCGTCGTCTCCACGACATTGGCTGAGGCGGAGGCCGCCGTCGATATGATGTTCGGCGGCGCCTTTGGCGCGTCCGGCGCAGAAGTCGTGATCGAGGAATTTCTTGAAGGCGAGGAAGCCTCCTTTTTCGCGATATGCGATGGGACGCGGGCGCTTCCCTTCGCCACGGCGCAGGATCACAAGCGTGTCGGCGATGGCGATGTCGGCCCCAACACGGGCGGCATGGGCGCCTATTCGCCAGCCTCCGTCGTCACGCCGGAGATCGCAGCGCGGGTGATGGCGGAAATCGTCTCGCCGACGCTGCGCGCCATGCGCGACCGGGGCGCGCCGTTTCGGGGCGTGCTCTACGCGGGATTGATGCTGACGAAGCACGGGCCGAAGCTCATCGAATATAACGTCCGCTTCGGCGATCCCGAGGCGCAGGCGA
>CAZJAY010000169.1:0-4068 GCA_964543915.1 uncultured Methylocystis sp.
CGGCGGCAGCACGACGCGATCAAAAGCGCCGTCTTCCTTCAACAGGATTTTGCGCTCCGGGAGCACGAGAGCCAGCGGCGCGCGCAGATCGCGAGCCTGCCGCAGCGCTTCATGCGCGGCGTAGAGCGGACGCAGAACCGTGTCCATCAGCGGCGCTGTCATCGCGTCTGTTTTACCATCGATGGCGTCTTGCGCCTGCTGATAGGAGAGCTTCGCGCGGGAACGCATCATGACGCGGTGGAAGCTGTGACCGAGTTTCCTGCCCTTTGCGGAGATGCGCATGCGAACGGCGAGGGCGGGACGCTCCTCATCCGGGCGCAGCGAGCAAAGATCATTGGAAATACGCTCGGGCAGCATCGGCACGACGCGGTCGGGGAAGTAGACTGAATTGCCGCGCTCCACTGCGTCGCGGTCGAGCGCCGAACGTGGCCGCACGTAATGGGCGACGTCGGCGATAGCGACGGTGATAATGAAACCGTCAGCGTTGTCGGGGTCAGCGTCGGGCGCCGCGTGCACCGCGTCGTCGTGATCCTTCGCATCTGGCGGATCGATCGTGACAAGCGGTAGCGCGCGCCAGTCCTCCCGGCCGCGCAGCGTCGCCGGCTTCGCCGCCTCCGCCTCTGTCAGCGCTTCGGCGCGAAAGATATCCGGAATATCGTGGGCGCGGAGCGCGATCAGGCTGACGGCCTTCTCCCCGGTCACCGAGCCCAGCGTTTCCCGCACCCGCGCCCGAGGCGCGCCGAAGCGCGTCTTCCCGACAAGGTCGACGCTCACAAGGTCGCCATTCCTTGCTTCGCCGAGATCTGCGGCCGCCACGGACAGTTCGCGACTGGCCTGCTTTCTGTCGATGGAAACAATACGTCCGGCGCCATTCGGCTCGATGTGCAGAACGCCCAGAACGCGGTGACGGGCCCGGGACAGGAGTTTGACGACGCGGCCAACGTAGGGCGGATCGTCGGGGCCGGCGTCGCGATCCGGTTCTGCGCGGACAAGCGCGCGGTCGCCGACGCCTGGCAGCGGTTCGCCTGCGCGGGCGCGACGCGGCGCGCGGATCAGGATGCGCGGCGGCGGTCCCAGCGTTTCTTCTTCCCACTCGACAGGAACGGCGACCAACTCGCCATCGCGGTCGCGCGCGGCGATGTCGACCAGCGTGACGGGCGGCAGTGCGCCCTTGCGGGTCAGACGTCGGCCGCGCTTTTCCAGAACGCCCTCGTCGGCGAGTCCGGCCAGCATGCGTTTGAGCGCGAGCCGCGCGTCTCCCGTCAGGCCGAAGGCGCGGGCGATTTCGCGCACGCCGACTTTCCCGTCCGCGCGCGTCTCACGCTCGCGGGCGAGAAAGGCGAGAAGGTCGTCGCGGGAGGGGCGTTCAGGATTTTTTCTGGAAGACAATGCCATGCTCGGACGCCGCTTATTTCCGGCGCATGGGCTAGATATAGGCTATCTCCCGCCGCGCCGCCACCGAGGCGTGCGCCGCTCCTCCGTCTGCGCGAAAGCCTAGCCAGATTTTTTTGTCGCCGCTTTTTTGGCCGGCGCTTTTTTCGCGGGTGACTTTTTGACGGCCGGCTTCTTTGTCGCGGTCTTTTTTACCGGTTTTGCGCCGTCGAAGGGCGTTTCATCGCTGTCCGCAATGATTTTTTTGGCTTTTGCGGGCGCTTTTTTGGCGGCCGCTTTCTTATTCGGCGGTCCGCCCTTTTCGTTGATCAGGGCAATGGCGTCTTCGAGCGTGACATCGTCGGCCGACATGCTTTTGGGCAAGGTCGCGTTGATTTTGCCGAGATTGACATAGGGTCCGTAGCGGCCGGCGCGGACGGTGATGACGCCGCCATCCGGATGTTCGCCCAGCGCCCGCCCGCCTGCCGCGCCACCGCCGCCCGCAGCCTTTGCTGCGATCATCTCAAGCGCCTGTTCGAGAGTCAGCGTTGCGGGATCAACGGCCCGCGGAATTGTGGCGTTGATCTTGCCCCAGCTCACATAGGGACCGAAACGGCCCGCCTTCACCGAAACCGCGCCGCCGTCGGGATGGTCGCCCAGAGAGCGACCCGGGTCAGCGGCGCGGCCGAAGCGCGCACCGCCGCCGCCCGATTCCTTTTGCACGATCAGATCGATGGCGCGATTGGCGCCGATGCTGAGAACGTCGTCGTCGCGGCCGATATTCGCGTAGGTTTTGCCGTGCTGCACATAGGGACCGAAGCGGCCAATATTTGCGACGATCGGCTCGCCCGAAGTCGGATGTTTGGCGACTTCGCGCGGCAGGGCGAGCAAGGCGATGGCTTGCTGAAGCGTGAGTTCGTCGGGCCGGATCGTTTTCGGCAGCGATGCGCGCTTTGGCTTTTCGCCGCCTTCCTCCTGTTCGCCCTCCTGCACATAGGCGCCGAAACGGCCGTCGCGCAGGGTGATCTCGGCGCCGGTTTCCGGGTCCTGGCCAAGAACCTTCACGCCCGGCTGGGCGCCCGCCGCCGCATCCCCCGAGGGTGGCGACAGCGTGCGCGTAAAGCGGCATTCCGGATAATTCGAGCAGCCAATAAAGGCGCCGAATTTCCCGACCTTGAGCGAGAGCTGGCCGCTGGCGCAGGCCGGACATGCGCGCGGATCGGCGCCGTCCTCCCGCTGTGGAAACACATGCGGGCCGAGCACTTCGTTGAGACTGTCCAGCACCTGCGTCGTGCGAAGGTCCTTCGTCTCGTTCACCGCGGCGGAGAAGTCCCGCCAGAATTCCCGCAGGACCTCTTTCCAGTCGATTTCATTATTGGAGACGAGATCGAGCTTTTCTTCGAGACTGGCGGTGAAATCGAATTCGACGTAGCGCGCAAAGAAGCTTTCGAGGAAGGCGACGACGAGGCGTCCCTTGTCCTGCGGAAACAGTCGTTTCTTGTCCAGCCGCACATAATCGCGATCGCGGAGCACGGCGAGCGTCGAGGCGTAGGTCGAGGGACGGCCTATGCCCAGTTCCTCCATGCGTTTGACGAGCGTCGCTTCCGTGAAGCGCGGCGGCGGCTCCGTGAAATGCTGGGTCGAGTCGATCTTTTCGCGCGCCAGCGGCTCGCCTTCCGCCATGGCGGGAAGACGACCGCCGTCTTCGTCCGACTCGTCGTCGCGGCCCTCCTGATACAATTCGAGGAAGCCCGGGAAACGTACGACCTGCCCGGTCGCGCGCAGTTCGAGCGCACGGGCGCCGGCTTTCGCGTCGATGTCGACCGTCGTGCGCTCCAGCTCCGCCGATTCCATCTGGCTGGCGATGGTGCGGGTCCAGATCAGTTCGTAAAGTTTCGCCTGTTCGGGCTCCAGAAATTTCGCCATCTGCCGGGGCAGGCGCGCGGCGTCTGTGGGGCGGATCGCCTCATGCGCCTCTTGGGCATTCTTGGCTTTCGCCGTATATTTGCGTGGCGCGTTCGGCACGAAGCGGTCGCCGTATTGTTTCGCAATCACCTTGCGCACGCCTGCGATCGCTTCCGGCGCCATATCGACGCCGTCGGTTCGCATATAGGTGATAAGGCCGGCCGTCTCGCCCCCTATGTCCACGCCCTCATAAAGCCGTTGCGCGATCCGCATGGTGGCGGCCGGCGCAAGGCCAAGCTTGCGCGAGGCCTCCTGCTGCAGCGTCGAGGTGGTGAAGGGCGCATAGGGATGCCGTTTGACCGGTTTCGCTTCGACCGATCGCACGGCGAATGTCGCCGCATCGAGGGCTTTTTTGAAGTCTTCGGCCTCCGCGCCGGCGCCGATGTCGAGACGGGCGATCTTTTTGCCGTCGGCGCCGACGAGCCGCGCGGTGAAGCTTTCGCCCGCCTTCGTGCGCAGATGGGCGACCAGCGACCAGTATTCGCGGGCGACGAATTTCTCGATTTCGAGTTCGCGATCGCAGACGAGGCGGAGCGCGACTGACTGGACGCGGCCCGCCGAGCGCGCGCCGGGAAGTTTGCGCCAGAGTACGGGGGAGAGCGTGAAGCCGACAAGATAATCCAGCGCGCGGCGCGCCAGATAGGCGTCGACCAGCGCCTGATCGATCTCACGCGGGTGGGCCATGGCGTCCCGGATCGCGTCTTTCGTCACCGAGTTGAAGACGACCCGTTC
>CAZJAY010000170.1:0-4062 GCA_964543915.1 uncultured Methylocystis sp.
CGGTTCAGGCGCGCATCGGCCTGCATATTGACTGCCTGCGCGGCGTCAACAGCCTTCATATCGCGGAGAGCGCCGTCAAGGGATTCGCGCGCGCCTTCGGCAAGGCGGCGGCGATTGATCCGCGCCGCAGTCAGGGCGAAGCCCCGTCCACCAAGGGCACGCTCACCGCGTGACCGGTTTCGTCGCCGGTTGTCCGGCGGGTTCAGGGGGCGTCGTAATGGCCGTTTTCACCGTTTTTCTGCCACCGGTCCCGGAAGGCGAGACCCCGCCGCCGGAAAAAATCGTGTTTCTGCGCGACGCTTTTTCGTGGCCGGCTTTCGTTTTTGGTCCGCTATGGCTTGCCTGGCGGCGGGCCTTTGCGGCGGCGGCGGCGAGTCTTGTCGCCCTCATTGCCTTATCGATCGCGCTGTCGGCGCTGCAGCTGCCGGCCGGGGCGGGCGTGTGGCTCGGGCTCGCATTCGGCGCCTGGCTCGGCTACGAAGGAGTCGCGCTCGTCGCCTGGACCCTGCGGCGACGTGGTTACGTCGAGGCGGATCTCGTGGTTGCGGACGCGCTCGACGAAGCGGAAGAGGTTTTCTTCGCGCGCTGGCGCCCGTCTTCCGCCCCTCCGACGGAGGGTGGCGCGTGACGACGGTCATCATCGATTACGGTTCCGGCAATCTGCACTCGGCGCTCAAGGCTTTTGAACGCGCCGCGTCCGAGACGGGTCTCGCCGGCGACATTCGCGTCGCCAGCGATCCCGAGTCGGTGCGTCTCGCCGAGCGGATCGTTCTGCCCGGCGTCGGCGCCTTCGCGGAATGTCGGCGGGGCCTCCTCGCGCTGCCGGGCCTTTTCGATGCGTTGCAGGAAGCCGTAATCGAGCGCGGCCGGCCCTTTCTCGGCATTTGCGTCGGCATGCAGCTCATGGCGGCGCGTGGTCTCGAACATGGCGAAACGCCGGGACTGGGCTGGATCGCCGGCGATGTCGCCGCGATTGCACCCGCCGAACCGGCGCTCAAGATCCCGCATATGGGCTGGAACACGCTCGATCTTGCCGGCGACCACGCGATTTTCGCCGGCGTTCCGACGGGCGCGCAGGGGCTTCACGCCTATTTCGTTCATTCGTTCCAGTTTGCGCCCGCCAATCCCGCGCATGTTCTCGCGCGAACCGATTACGGCGCGCCGCTGACGGCGGCCGTCGCGCGCGACAATCTGGTCGGCGTTCAGTTTCATCCCGAAAAAAGCCAGAGGCTTGGTCTGGCGCTCATTGCGAATTTCCTGAGGTGGCGTCCGTGATTCTTTTTCCTGCGATTGATCTCAAGGAAGGCCAGTGCGTCCGCCTCGCGCAGGGCGATATGGACCGCGCCACGGTCTTCAACGACGACCCGGCGGAACAGGCGCGCGCCTTCCAGACTCAGGGCTTCGAATTCCTGCATGTCGTCGATCTCGACGGCGCCTTCGCCGGCGCCCCGCGCAACGCCGGCGCGGTCGAGTCTATTCTTGCGGAGCTGACGATTCCGGTTCAGCTCGGCGGCGGCATTCGCGACATGCGCACGCTATCCCGATGGCTCGACAAGGGCGTGACCCGGGTCATCATCGGCACGGCGGCGGTAAGGGATCCTTCCTTCGTGCGCGAGGCGTCGCGCCTCTATCCTGGCCGCGTCGCCGTCGGCATTGATGCGAAAGACGGCATGGTCGCGGTCGATGGCTGGGCGCGCGCCACGGCCATGTCGGCGCTCGAACTCGGCCGGCGTTTCGAAGACGCGGGCGTCGCCGCAATCATCTACACGGATATTTCGCGCGACGGCGTTCTTACCGGCCTCAACATTGAGCAGACGCTGGCGCTCGCCAATGCGCTGACGATCCCGGTCATCGCCTCCGGCGGCCTCGCCTCGCTGGCCGATGTCGAGCGCCTGCTGCAACCCGATTGCGCCCGGCTCGCCGGCGCCATCACCGGGCGTGCGCTTTATGACGGCCGTCTCGATCCGGCCGAGGCGCTCGGGCTCATTCGCGCTGCGCGCGCCGGACGCGGCTGATGCTCAAGGCGCGCGTCATTCCCTGCCTCGACGTGAAGGAAGGCCGCGTCGTCAAGGGCGTCAATTTCGTCGATCTGCGCGACGCCGGCGATCCGGTGGAATGCGCCATCGCCTATGACGCCGCCGGCGCCGATGAGCTCTGCTTTCTCGACATCACCGCCAGCCACGAGAATCGGGGCATTCTGCTCGATGTCGTGCAGCGTACCGCCGAAGCCTGTTTCATGCCGCTGACCGTCGGCGGCGGCGTGCGCGCGCCGGAAGATATCCGCAATCTGCTGCTCGCCGGCGCCGACAAGGTCTCGATCAATTCAGCGGCCGTCGCCAATCGTGATTTCGTGCGCGTCGCGGCCGAGAAATTCGGCGCGCAATGCATCGTCGTCGCCATTGACGCCAAACAGGTGTCGCCCGGCCGGTGGGAAATTTTCACCCATGGCGGACGTCGGTCGACGGGCATCGACGCGATCGACTATGCGCGTGAGGTGACTGCGCTGGGGGCGGGCGAAATCCTGCTCACCTCAATGGATCGGGACGGCACGAAAAGCGGATTCGACATCGAACTGACCCGCCGCGTCGCCGACGCGGTCGCCGTGCCGGTGATCGCCTCGGGCGGCGTCGGGACGCTGGCGCATCTCGTCGACGGCATTCGCGAGGGTCATGCGACCGCCGTGCTCGCCGCCTCGATCTTTCATTTTGGCGAATATTCGATCGCGCAGGCGATACGCTATAAGGCCGCCGCCGGTCTGCCCATGCGTCTCGACGGGATGGAGGCGATATGAGTTTCACGCTTGACGATCTTGCGACGCTGATCGCCGCGCGACGCCGCGACGAAGCATCGAAATCCTACACGAAAAGTCTGTTCGACGCCGGCGCGCCGCGCATCGCGAAGAAATTCGGCGAGGAAGCGGTTGAGGCGGTCATCGCCGCGATGGAGAACGATCCGCGCGCGCTGACGAATGAGGCCGCCGACGTTCTCTATCACTTGCTCGTCCTGCTCGAGGCGCGGGACGTCAGGTTCTCTGACGTCGTCGCGGAGCTGCATCGGCGCACGGCCCAGTCCGGACTGACGGAGAAGGCGTCGCGCGGAGCGGGCGGATGAGCGGAATCGGCGCCGCCGCGATCTCGCCCTATCGTCGTTTCACGCGCGATGAATGGGCGCATTTGCGCGCCGACACGCCGTTGACCCTGACGCTCGACGATCTGTCGCGGCTGAAATCCGTGCATGATCCGATCTCGCTCGAAGAAGTCGTCGAGATTTATCTGCCGCTATCGCGCCTGCTCGCGCTTTACGTTGCAGCGACGCAGGGTCTGTTCAAGGCGACGCAGCGGTTTCTTGGCGCCGAGGACGGCAAGGTTCCCTATATCATCGGCGTCGCCGGCTCGGTTTCGGCCGGCAAATCAACCACCGCGCGCGTCCTGCGCGCGCTATTGTCCCGCTGGCCCAATACACCCAAGGTGGAACTCGTCACCACCGACGGTTTTCTCTTGCCCAATGTGGTGCTCGAACGCGAAGGGCTGATGGAGAAAAAAGGTTTTCCGGAAAGCTACGATCATCGCGCGCTCCTGCGTTTTCTCTCCGATGTGAAGGCCGGCGAACGGCATGTCGTCGCGCCGGTCTATTCGCATTTGCTCTATGACGTGGTGGAGGGCGAGACCGTGAGCGTCGATCGTCCTGACATTCTGATCGTCGAGGGCGTGAATGTGCTCACGGCGCGGCCGGCGCGGCAACCGCGCGATATTCCGTTCGTGTCGGATTACTTCGATTTTTCCGTCTATCTCGACGCCTCGGAGGAAATGCTCGAACGCTGGTATATCGACCGGTTCCTGCGGCTGCGCGAAACGACCTTTCGCGATCCGAACTCCTATTTTCGCAAATACGCCGCGCTCGACGACGCCGAAGCCGTGCGCGTCGCGAAAGATATCTGGACGACGATCAATCTCGAAAATCTGCGCAGCAATATCGCGCCGACCCGCCCGCGCGCGAGCCTCTTCCTCTCCAAGGGCGCCGATCACCGGATTGAGGAAGTCGCGCTGAGGAAGTTGTAAAGGA
>CAZJAY010000171.1:0-4054 GCA_964543915.1 uncultured Methylocystis sp.
CGGCGACGGGCGAAGAGCTTTTCAACGCGCATTAATATTTCATGACCCACCCCAGCCTTTCCGGCCGCGGCAAATCCGTCAATGAGTCGCGGCCGCGCTCGCTTGTGAAGTCCAGGAATGCTTGAGCTTTTTGCTTTAAGACGCCCGACCGCCGCTGCGGCAGGTCCGGTGGCGATCGTCGATATCGGTTCCAATTCCGTGCGCCTCGTCGTCTATCAGGCGTTGTCGCGCGCGCCGACGCCATTTTTCAACGAAAAGGTCATGTGTGGTCTCGGGCGCGGCGTCGTGACGTCGGGACGATTGCCGGAGGAGGGCGTCGACAAGGCGTTGAAGGCCCTGCGGCGCTATCGCGCGCTCTGCGATATGATGAAGGTCGTCGAAGTGCAGGCGATTGCGACGGCGGCGGCGCGCGATGCGGAGAACGGACCGGCGTTTCTTGCTGACGCCCGCGCCGCGCTGCGCGCCGATATCGGCTTGCTGTCCGGACGACGTGAGGCCGAACTCTCTGCGCTAGGGGTCATATCCTCGATCCATCGTCCCGATGGCGACGTCGGCGATCTTGGCGGCGGCTCGCTGGAGCTGATCGACGTTCGTGGCGACGAAATCGGCAAGGGCGTGACGCTGCCGCTCGGTGGTCTCGCGCTGATGGACGCGTCCCGGCGTTCGATGCGCGAAGCGATCCGTATCGCACGCAAGGCGCTCGGCGCCGCTGCGCCGCTCGAAAACCTGAAGGGACGCACCTTCTATGCGGTCGGCGGCACATGGCGCTCTCTCGCGAAGCTTCACATGCGTCAGCGCAACTATCCGCTCGGCGTCATGCATAACTATCGGATCCAGACGACCGAGGCCGCTGACTTTGCGGCGCTTGTCGAACATGTGGACAGTGAAGCGATTGGCGATATCGCCATTGTTTCCGCCGCACGACGCCCGCTGCTCGCCTATGGCGCAATTGTGCTGGACGAAATCATTCGACGCGGCCGTCCGCGCGAAATCGTGATTTCTGCCGCTGGCGTGCGCGAAGGACTGCTTTTCGAGCGTCTCCCGAAAGCGGAGCGCAGCGTCGATCCGCTGCTTTCCGCCGCGCGCGATCTCGAAGCCGTTTTCGCCCGCGCGCCAGGCTATGGCGATGAACTCATCGGGTGGATTGACGGTTTCATGGCGTCGGGCAGTATCGACGAGAACGAAACGGAGAAACGGCTACGTCACGCCGCCTGCCTCCTTTCCGACATCGCCTGGCGCGCGCATCCGGAATATCGGGCGCAACGCGCGATCAATGTCGTGACCCAGGCGCCTTTCGTCGCGATCGATCATCCGGGGCGCGCCTTTCTGTCGCTGGCGATCGTTTTGCGGCACGAGGGGGCGGAAGGCGTCGATGTGGTTGCGGAACTGCGGAGCCTGCTGACAACGCGCCTTTTTCTGCGGGCCCGCGTTCTGGGCGCGGCAATGCGCGTCGCCTATCTGCTGGCGGCCTCCATGCCGGGCGTGCTGCCGCGCACCGCGCTGCGGCTCGATGGCGATGTGCTCCGGTTGTTTTTGCCGCGCGATCTTGCCGATCTGGCAAGCGACCGGGTTCTTAACCGGCTCAAGGCGCTCGGGCGGCTGCTCGGCGTCGAGACGGACATCACCCTCGCGCAATGATCGACGACCGGCGCGTGGATCGATCCTCGAACGCGTCGCGGCGTCTCCTGTCGCGTCGGACGGTGATTGGCGCCGGACTGTCGTCGTTGGCGTTTGGCGCGACTGGCTTCGCGGCGCCAGTCGCCCCATGGGAGAGCTTGCCGCCGACGCCGGCCCTGCCGCAGACGCAATCGGCCGGCCTGCTCTCCGTGAATGGCGCGCATCTCTGGTGTGCGTCGCTGGGCGCGGGCGACAATGTCGTGATGTTGCATGGCGGGCTGGCGCACTCGGCTTACTGGAGCCTGCAGGCGGCGGCGCTGGCGCAGCGAAATCGCGTTGTGCTGATCGACAGTCGGGGCCATGGCCGAAGCGATAACGCCAATGCGCAGCCCTTTTCCTATCGCCAGATGGCGGACGACGTCATCGCCATCATGGATCATCTGAAGATCGGGCAGGCGGCGATCGTCGGCTGGAGCGACGGCGCGATTACCGGGCTCGAGCTGGCGATGCGCTTTCCGGCGCGGGTGACGCGGCTTTTCGCCTTCGCGGCCAATTACGACCCCGAAGGTTTACGCGACGTCGGCGAGAGCCCCGTCTTCCGCGCCTTTATCGCGCGCGCCGCCGCCGAATATCGGGCGCTTTCGTCCTCCCCCGAGGGCTTCGGCGCCTTGCGCGACGGCGTCGAGCGGATGTGGGCGACTCAGCCGAAATATACGGAAGAGGCGTTGCGGCGGATCGGATGCCCGGTCCTTGTGATCGACGGGGATCACGACGAGGCGATCCGGCCGGAACACACGCGGGCGCTTGCCGCGCTGATCCCCGACGCGCGTCTTGTGATCGAACCGGGCGTGAGCCATTTCGCCTTTCTTCAGGCCCCCGAACGCTTCACCGGAATATTGAGGAATTTTCTTGCGCAATGAGCGTCGCGCCCCGGATCCGACGCCGGGCGAAACCAATGTTCGTCTTGCGTCGCGGCGGTTCGACAGAATTGATGAGATCGTCCGATTGCGAATCGCTATCGGCGAAAGCTGGCGGAGACGGTGGGATTCGAACCCACGATAGGGTTTCCCCTATAACGATTTAGCAAACCGTCGCCTTCAGCCTCTCGGCCACGTCTCCGGCGCGCCGGTCTTCGCCATCGCGAAGCGGACGCTTCGTCTTATGCCAAAGCCACGCATTATTGCAACCGCTCGCGCCAGTCGCGGTGAGCGCTTGCGGCGATTTTTCCGGTCCCGTGGACAGCGCTGCGGATGGGTCGTCCGGCGCGCGCGACGATTCGCGCCGGCGCGCCCTCGGCGCGACGTTGTCCTTTATGGATATAAAATATTGCTATATAGCGATAATGAGGGTTTTCCATTCTGCGCCGACGGCTTGATGAGCAAAAGCTTTCGTATCCTGCGACCGAGATGGCGATACGCGGGTGCGTCCCGAAGCCTGGTTTTGCGCGAAGCGGGCCCGCATGGCCGTTTTTGGGGTAATGAACGATGACAAGGGGCAACGTTCGCCATTACGAAGCCCTGAGGCTGGCTCCTCTCGCGCATGCCGGACCCTGGCGTCGTCTTGGCGTTTCCGCCGCTTGCTGCGCGCCGGGCCGCGCTTCGCCTGCGGACCTTTCATAGATCGAGGCCTGACAAGTCCGGCCGTTGCGCCGGGCGCTTTGCGCGTCGGAAACGGCCCGCGCAGATGTCTTTTCGCGCCTTTGCCCCCGATTTTACGATTCGCGACCTTTTTCGCCGCCGGCTGGGGTAGCGGAACCTGCACAATGAACGCGCACCGCCCGTTTTGGCGCCGCCGAAAAGAAGCGCGATGATTACGCGCCGTTCAACTTGCCTATGAATTCATCCTGGCCCTGTTGCGTGTTTGCAACACCAAATAAAATAAGGGCTTTCCGCGCCCGGTGGCGCCCGGTTTCACATTGACCGCAGCGGGTCGATAGCTTTCTCATAACCTTATCGAAGCGGGAGGTCATGAGCCGCCTGTCGCGAAATCCTGGTTTCCGGAAACGAACTCCGGATCACGAAGAGAGGCCGAACATGAAAAAGATTGCTTTCACCGCGCTCGCGCTGGCCGTTTCCGCCGGATCGGCGATCGCCGCCGATCTCCCCTCGCGCAAGGCGCCCGTCATGCCGCCGCCGCCGCCCATGTGGACGGGCTTCTACGCCGGTCTGAATGCGGGCGGCCTGTGGTCGAACAACAGCTCGATCAACAATGTCTCCTACGGGCTATTTAATGACCCGGCTTTCCCCGGGTTCCAGAGCGGCACGATCGCCGCACTGAGCGCGACCGGCAACATCACCGGCAGCAGCAACAGCGGATTCATCGGCGGCGGCCAGATCGGCTATAACTGGCAGATCGGCAATGTCGGCGGCCTCGGCTTCGGTTCCGGCTTCGTCACCGGCATTGAGGCGGATATTCAGGGCATCGCCGGCAGCACGGG
>CAZJAY010000172.1:0-4036 GCA_964543915.1 uncultured Methylocystis sp.
GAACCGCCGACCCTCTCGGTGGAAACGAGATGCTCTGCCAGCTGAGCTAACCGCCCGCGGACGCCTTTGCGCAGCCGCAGCCCGAAAATTTATTAGACATGGCGGCCGCGCGACGCAAGCGCGCCAGAAAAAAGGGCCGCCGGTGGCCCCGGCGGCCTTCTTTCGCCCTCAAACGTCCGGCCGCGCCACGCGCAGCCGCGTCAGCCTGCGGCGTTGAGTTCTGTCTTGAGGGTCGCGCCGGGTTTGAAGCGAGCGCTTTTGGAGGCGGGGATCTGGATTTCCGCGCCGGTGAGAGGGTTGCGTCCCGTGCGCGCCGCGCTCTCCTTGACTGAAAAGGCGCCAAATCCCACGAGCCGCACTTCGTCGCCATTCTTGAGCGCCGTCGTGATGCCGTCGAGCACGGCGTCGAGCGCCGCCGTCGCCGCCGCTTTCGACGTCCCCGTCGCATTCGCGACGTGCTCGACCAGTTCAAGTTTGTTCATGGACTTTTCCTTTTCTTTGACGCTTGCGGGCCAATGACCGCAACGCTCACGAGACCTTTGGCGGTCTCGAATCGACGACGCCTTGCGGCGCCGAGTTTTGAGAGCCTCGCCGTCGAAAAGCAAGGCATTGCAGTTCGGGGCGGCAGAAAAACCGGACATTAAAGGGGAAACAGCGAATTTATGCCGTTTCTGGTTATTTTGTTGATATTTTTTCGACCGTTTTGGGCGCCGCGTCAGAAGGCGCGCAACCCGCGATTCGCGGGTTGCGCGCGTTTCCTGTCGGCGTTGGTCAGTGCGCGCGAACGCCCGAACCGTCTTCCGCGCCAGCGCGTTTTGCGATCTCCGCCGCCGGCTCCTCCCAGACGATCGGCGTCGGCTGGGTGACGAGAGCGTGACGGAGAACGTCCTCCATCCGCGCGACCGGCACGATTTCGAGACCGTTTTTCACCGCATCCGGGATTTCTGCGAGATCTTTCGCGTTTTCCTCAGGGATCAACACCTTCTTCAGGCCGCCACGTAGCGCCGCGAGCAGTTTTTCCTTGAGCCCGCCGATCGGAAGCACCCGGCCGCGCAGGGTGATTTCGCCCGTCATGGCGATATCGCGCCGAACCGGAATGCCGGTGACGATGGACACGATCGCCGTCGCCATCGCAACGCCGGCGGAGGGGCCGTCTTTCGGAGTCGCGCCCTCCGGCACATGCACATGGATGTCGCGGCGGTCGAAAATCGGTGGTTCGACGCCGAAGTCGACGGCGCGAGAGCGCACGTAGGACGCCGCCGCTGAAATCGACTCCTTCATGACGTCGCGGAGATTCCCCGTGACCGTCATTTTGCCCTTGCCGGGCATCATGACGCCTTCGATCGTCAGAAGTTCGCCGCCGACTTCGGTCCATGCGAGCCCGGTGACGACGCCGACCTGATCCTCAAGCTCCGCCTGGCCGTAACGATATTTCGGCACGCCCAGATAATCTTCGATATTCTCCGGCGTCACGACGATCTGTTTCGTCTTCTTCAGCAGGATTTCCTTGACCGCCTTGCGCGCAAGATTGGAGATTTCCCGCTCCAGATTGCGCACGCCGGCTTCCCGGGTGTAACGGCGGATCAACGTTAGCAGGCCATCGTCGTCAATCATCCACTCTTCGGGCGCAAGACCATGCTTGTGCACGGCGTTCGGGATGAGATGCTTTCGCGCAATCTCAGCCTTCTCTTCTTCCGTGTAGCCGGCGATGCGGATGATCTCCATGCGATCCATCAATGGCGCCGGAATGTTGAGCGTATTGGCCGTCGTCACGAACATCACATTGGAGAGGTCGTTATCGACCTCAAGGTAATGATCGTTGAAGGAGCCGTTCTGCTCGGTATACAGCACCTCGAGCAGCGCCGAGGACGGGTCGCCGCGGAAGTCCATGCCCATCTTGTCGATCTCGTCGAGAAGGAAGAGCGGATTGGACGATTTCGCCTTGCGCATCGACTGGATGATCTTGCCTGGCATTGAGCCGATATAGGTCCGGCGATGGCCGCGGATTTCCGCTTCGTCGCGAACGCCGCCCAGCGACATGCGCACGAATTCGCGGCCCGTCGCTTTCGCGATGGATTTGCCGAGGGAGGTTTTGCCGACGCCCGGCGGGCCGACAAGGCACAGGAACGGACCAGTCAGCCAGTTGGCGCGGCTCTGCACCGCCAGATATTCGAGAATGCGTTCCTTGACCTTTTCGAGGCCAAAATGTTCGGCGTCGAGTACATGCTGCGCAAGTTCGAGGTCGCGACGGACCTTCGAGCGTTTGCCCCACGGGATCGAGAGCAGCCAGTCGAGATAGTTGCGAACGACGGTCGCTTCGGCTGACATTGGCGACATTTGGCGCAGCTTCTTGAATTCGGCCATCGCCTTGTCGCGGGCCTCCTTCGAGAGCTTCGTATTCCGGATGCGCTCCTCAAGCTCCGCGAGGTCGTCCTTGCCGTCCTCATCGCCCAGCTCTTTCTGGATCGCCTTCATCTGTTCATTGAGATAATATTCCCGCTGCGTCTTCTCCATCTGACGCTTGACGCGCGTGCGAATGCGTTTCTCGACCTGAAGGACCGAGATTTCGCTTTCCATGAGGGCGAGGCACTTCTCCAGCCGACGTGCGACATTGACGGTTTCAAGAACGTCCTGCTTGTCCGCGATCTTCACGGAAAGATGCGAGGCCACTGTATCGGCCAGCTTGGACACATCCTCAATCTGCGTCACCGCGCCGACGACTTCGGACGACACGCGCTTGTTGAGTTTCACATAGCTTTCGAACTCGGAGACGACCGAACGGCCGAGCGCCTCCACCTCTACGGCGGAGTCGATCTCGTCGGCGAGCGATTCAGCTTCCGCCTCGTAATAGTCGTCAGTCCGCGTATATTCGCGCTGCTTCGCCCGTCACACGACTTCGACCAGCACCTTTACCGTGCCGTCCGGAAGCTTGAGCATTTGCAGGACTGACGCCAGCGTGCCGACTTCATAGATTGCGTCTGCAGCCGGATCGTCGTCGCCGGCGTTTTTCTGCGTCGCGAGCAGAATCAGGCCGTCCGTGCGCGTCACTTCCTCCAGCGCGCGGATGGATTTTTCGCGCGCGACGAAAAGCGGCACGATCATATGCGGAAAGACGACGATGTCGCGCAGGGGCAGGACGGGATAGCCGTCGATCGTACCGGGCGGGAGAGCGTCGCGCTTTTCGTTCGTCATTCTGATTTTCCTGTTCAATACGCGCCCCGTCGGCGGCGACGCGGTCGTCGGGCGAACAAAACGCAACTTGAGCCGTGGGTCCGTTCGCCCGGATTTGACCACTCTCTGCAGAAAACATGGCCAAATTGGCCCGCTGTCGTCCGCGTCGAACAGGAAATGGTGAATATAAAACCGCTATTCAAGAAAAACCCTGACGACGCGCGCGGCGTCGTCAGGACCGACGCGCCAGATTAGATCAGGCGCTGGCGCCGCCGCTTTTTTCGTTGCGTTCGGCGTAGATATAAAGCGGTCTCGCCTTTCCTTCGACGACCTCCGGTCCGATGACGACCTGTTCGACCCCTTCGAGGCCAGGCAGATCGAACATGGTGTCGAGAAGAATGCCTTCCATGATTGAACGCAGGCCGCGCGCGCCGGTATGCCGTTCGATCGCCTTGCGCGCGACGGCGGACAGCGCGTCGTCCTGGAAGGTCAGCTCGACATTCTCCATTTCGAACAGGCGCTGATACTGCTTGACGAGCGCATTTTTGGGCTCCGTGAGGATTTTCTTCAGAGCGTCCTCGTCGAGATCCTCAAGAGTCGCGATCACGGGAAGACGGCCGACGAATTCGGGGATCAGGCCGAATTTGAGGAGGTCCTCGGGTTGCACCTGCCGGAATATGTCGCCCGTGCGGCGCTCGTCCGGCGCCTGAACGGTCGCGCCGAAGCCAATAGAAGTGCTGCGGCCGCGTTGGGAGATGATTTTCTCCAGTCCTGCGAAGGCGCCGCCGCAAATAAACAGAATGTTGGACGTATCCACCAGCAGGAATTCCGGCTGGGGATGCTTTCGCCCGCCCTGCGGCGGGAC
>CAZJAY010000173.1:0-4023 GCA_964543915.1 uncultured Methylocystis sp.
GAGGCATATTATATCCAGCCAATATAAGATTAGGTTTTTTTTCTTTCCAAATATTGCAAGGAAGAAGGCGCCGATCCAGACGTAGGGGATGAGGAGAACGAGCCGGCGCCCCCGGTTTGCGTTTTTGTCGCGCAGGCCGCTCACGGCGCCTCCGGAAAGATAACGCCGGCGTTTTCAGGGATCGCAATCCGCACCAGATCCCCGATTGAAAACCCGCCTTCCCGCGCGGCGACGCGCAGCAGCACGTCACCCGCCATGCGCACCCGGATGAGCGTATTGTCCCCGCGAAAAACGAAATCCTCAACGCACCCCGCGACCACGCCACACACTGACGCCGCGACCAGCGCATCCGGCCGCAGAATCTGCATTTGCTCGGGACGTATGGCGAGCGTGACGCGCGCGCCCTCCGGCAGATCCTCCCGCAGGCGCGGCAATCGCCCGAACGGGGCGACGAAGCAACAGCCATCCGCCGACGCGAAATGACCTTCAATGAATTTCGTCTCGCCAACAACACCGGCGACGAACCGCGTCGCCGGGCGCGCATAGACATCAATCGGCGCGGCGATCTGTTCGATCACACCATCGCGCATGACCGCAATCCGATCCGCGAGGGCGAGCGCTTAATCCTGATCATGCGTGACAATCATGAAGCTTGCCCCGGTCCGACGCTGGATTTCCTTGAGATGGAACTGGGTCTCCTCGCGCAGCTTGCGGTCGAGAGCGCCGAGCGGTTCATCGAGCAGCAGCAGGTCCGGGCCCGGCGCGAGCGCCCGTGCGAGCGCCACGCGCTGCCGCTGCCCGCCGGACAGGGCATCGATGCGTCGCGCGCCGAAGCCTGAAAGTTGCGTCATATCGAGCAATTCCGCAACGCGCGTCGCGATCTCGTCTCGTGGCGTGCGCTTCCGTCGCAGACCAAAGGCGATGTTTTCGAACACGTCGAGATGCGGAAACAGCGCATAGGACTGAAACATCATATTCACGGGCCGCCGGTAGGGCGGCTGGCCGAGAAGATCGTCGCCGTTCAGACGGATGTTTCCGGCGTCGGGCGTCTCGAAGCCCCCGATGCAGCGCATAAGCGTGGTCTTGCCGCATCCCGATGGACCGAGCAGCGCGAAAAACTCGCCGCGTCCGACATCAAGCGTGACGTTCGACAGGACTGTCGCCTCGCCATAGCGTTTCGAGAGCCCGTCTATCTCGAGCAACGCCGCGCTCATGACAAATCCCTGATGCGCGCGGGTCGCTTTCGCGCGTCGCGCGAGGTTCTGGCGACGTAGCCGGTCATGACTTTGGCTCCCGCGCCCTTTCTATCCACCGGCCGTCCTCGCCCTGCTGGTAATAGACGAGGCTATGACCCAGTTCGCGGAGATCTTTCCACTGCGCCCGGGCGTCGGCCAGTTCGGCGGGATCATTGCCGTCGAAGAGAAGGGCGGCGCGCAAACGTGGCGCGCCTGCGCTGCCGAGCACGGGCGCGACCGGCGCGCATTCGAGGAAAAACCGCACCTCTGCATCGTTCGGATTATCGCCCTCGCAGGTGAGATAGATCGGCTGCGTCGCCGGATCCGGATCCCGCGCAGCGCCATGCGGGAGGAAGCTCTCGTCGCGCCAGGACCAAAGCCAGGCGTCAAGCTGTTGCAGGCGCGCCGCGCTCGCGGCCTGCACAACTGACCGCCACCCGCGCGCAAGCGACCGCTCAAGCAACGGCGGCAAAGCCGAATCCACGGCGCGCGCGGTCAAATGGTAAAAGGCGACCTCCGCCATTCCCCGCCGTTTCCTCTATCCACGCCGTCCACGTCAAGACTCGTAGTTGTCGCGCACCAGCCGGTCGAGCAGCCGGACGCCCCAGCCAGAGCCCCAGCTCTGGTTGACGTCGCTGGCGGGCGAGCCCATCGCCGCGCCGGCGACGTCGAGATGCGCCCAGGGCGTTTTTCCGACGAACCGCTGGAGGAATTGCGCCGCCGTAATCGAACCCGCATGGCGGCCGCCGGTGTTTTTCATATCGGCGAATTTGGAGTCGATCATCTTGTCGTAGACCGGCCCCATCGGGAAACGCCATAGCTTTTCGCCGGTCGCAACGCCGGCTTTCGAAAGACGCCCGGCGAGTTCGTCGTTATTGGAGAACAGGCCGGCGTATTCCTGGCCCAGCGCAACAAGAATGGCGCCGGTCAGCGTCGCCAGATCGACGACGGCCGAAGGTTTGAACCTGTCGATGACATAGGTGAGCGCATCGGCGAGAACGAGCCGCCCTTCTGCGTCGGTGTTGATGATTTCGATGGTTTGCCCCGAAAGCGACTTGACGATGTCGCCGGGACGCTGGGCGTTGCCGTCCGGCATATTCTCGACCAGCCCGAGGACGCCAACGACATTGGCCCGCGCCTTGCGCGCCGCGATCGCATAAAGCGCGCCGGCGACAGCGGCGGCCCCGCCCATGTCGCCCTTCATATCCTCCATTGAGGCCGACGGCTTGATCGAAATGCCGCCCGAGTCAAAGACCACGCCCTTGCCGACGAAAGCGATGGGAGCTGCGCCCTCCGCGCCGCCGTTCCAGCGCAGGATCGCCAGCTTGCTCTCGGCCTCGGAGCCCTGCCCGACCCCCAGCAATGCGCGCATTCCGATCTCGGCCATCGCCTTTTCGTCGAGGATTTCGACCTCGACCCCAAGCTTCATAAGCTCCGAGGCGCGTCGGGCGAACTCCGCCGGCGTCAGCACATTGGCCGGCTCGTTCACCAGCGTGCGGGCGAGCGTCACGGCCTCGGCCAGATGCGCGTTCTCTCCAACGGCTTCGCCGACTGCGTCAGGCTCGGCTACGGCAAGAAAAGCGCCGATTGGTCCGTCGCGGTCGGTGTCGTCTTTCTTCTTCGTTCGATACTGATCGAACCGATAGGCGCGCAGCCAGCCGCCGAGCGCAAACTCGGCGGCGGCGGCGACCGGGTCAGCCGGCGCTTCCGGCAGATCGAAAAGGATCACGGCCTCATCGCCGGGCGCGAGCCGCCCGATGGTCTGGCCGCCGAGGGCCAGAAAATCCTCCGGCTTTGCTGTCGGCGCGACTTCTTCCGCCGCGCTTTCCGGCTTGTCTCCAGCCTTGCCGGGACCGACGCCAACCAGAAGCAACCGACCCGCCTCGACGCCAGCAGGCGCGAGAATTTCGAGACAGGAGCCGGCTTTCCCCTTGAACTTCGCCGCCGCCGACGCGCGCGCGATCTGATCGTCCGCCGCTTTCAGCAGGGCCCTGGCCGACCCGGCCATCGCCAGATCAGGCCCGGCGAAGACGACAAGGGTCCGGGTCCGTCCGGCTTCTCCGGCGGCGCGCAGCCGATCCGCCGCCGTATCAAAGGTCACGGCTTCGTATTTTACGTTCAGGGTCATCCTGGCCTCGCGTTAAATTCCGCCGATACGGGCGTTTTTTCATATTGAGGGCGCAATATCCCGCCCCCGGACGCCGGTCAAATCCCGCCGCGAAATCGCCGCGATCCGATCCCAAAACGCGGGCGTGACAAAAAAGCCATCGCATGCTGCGCCGGGCGCGCCGCCTTCCCCGACGCATGGACGGGACGGATTATGATCGGCGTCACCATCACCCGTTATCTGGCGCTGCGCTTCGCGAAGACGATCCTGACGATCTTTTTCACGATCTTTTGCCTCATGTTCGTCGTCGTTTTCGTGGAAATGCTGCGCCGCGCCAGCGACAATCCGGCCGTCTCCACGAATACCGTCGCGCTGCTGACGGCGATGCGCGTGCCTGCGGCCGCAGAGGCGATTCTGCCCTTTGCGGTGCTGTTTGGCTCAATGGCCGCCTTCGTGGATCTGACGCGGAAACTGGAGCTGATCGTCGCCCGCGCCGCCGGCATGTCCGTCTGGCAGTTCCTGTTTGCGCCGGTATTGACCGCATTCCTGATCGGCGCGGTTTCAATCTGCGTCTACAATCCGATCGCGGCGTCGCTGAAACAACGCGCAGACCAACTGGAAGTCGAGCTTTTCGGCGTGCCTGGCAGCTTGGGGATCGATCATGGCGTCTGGCTGCGCCAG
>CAZJAY010000174.1:0-3999 GCA_964543915.1 uncultured Methylocystis sp.
TTCACGCAAATTGCGCCCGGGCGTGGAGCCCGCGGCACAGGCCTCGGCCTTCCGCTGACAAAGGCTCTTGTCGAAGCGAGTCATGCATCGTTGACGATCAGGAGCCGCAGGCAGGAAGGCACGCTTGTCGAAATCGCCTTTCCGCTGTCGGCGGCGCGCGCCGCCGAATAGATCACGAAAACAAATCGTTTGCGCGCATCTGCATTTATAATGAAAAGAGAGTATTTTTAATGCAGACAAAACAATTTATGTCGTTTCTGCTTTCATAATGTGAAGTTCGTTAAGCGCCATTTACTTGATGCGGGCGATGCCGTTCGAAGACGAAAGCATAAAGCGCATCGCGGCTTCCCGCCGTAGGCATTGCTGAATGCCTGTATTTGCTGGATGGCAAATACTTTCTGATTGTTGCCCGGGCTTAATGGGCCGGATAAAAATTATTTAAATTGACAACGCCTTTGAAAGCAATTTATACAGGCGGTAGAAATTGGATTTCCATATATTTGGAAAAGTAAAAACTTATTGGGGAGCCGGAAAAATGGCGCTCACAGCGAAAGAAGTCGCACAGCTAAAGAAAATTATCGCCTTGGCCGAGCAGTTGATTGCGGGAGCGGGAACTGGCGGAGGCGCACGTGCAGGCGCCGGAGCTGGCGCAGCCAAGGCAGGCCGAAATGGTCGTCGTCGTACGGGCAAGGACCTCGAGAATTTCCGCAAGATGCTGAAGCAGGAGCGTAAGTCGGGCGCTTCTGTCGCCGCGCTTGCAAAGAAACATGGCGTTACGCCGTCCTACATTTACCAGATCGGGTAGGCGGAGCCGCGCAGGGTTCACTACTTTCGCAGCCTTGCTGCCTTCGATATCGCGCCTTTTTTGCCGGGAACCTACCGGGCCACCCGGCCAAAAAATTGGCGGGAAGCGTGTGATTGCAGTTCGTCGCCCTATTTCACAGCGTAGCGTTGGAAGCACCGACGCGTGCGGAATGGCTGTGAATGGACCTGATCGTTTCGACGCCGGTGGGTCTTTATTGTCCACCCGGCGATTTTTACATCGATCCTTGGCGACCGGTTACGCGCGCCGTGATCACCCATGCGCATGCAGATCACGCGCGCTTCGGCAACGGCGTTTACTTCTGTCACACGCTCACGGCGCCCATTCTGCGCAGGCGGTTGGGCGATGTCGTTTGCGAAACGGTCGACTATGGCGCGTCGACGATGCGCAACGGCGTGGCCGTTTCCCTGCATCCGGCGGGACATATTCCCGGCTCCGCGCAGGTTCGCGTCGCCTGTGCGGGCGAGGTCTGGGTCATCTCGGGCGATTACAAGATCGAGCCGGATGGCGCATCGACGCCTTTCGAACCTGTCCCTTGTCACGCTTTCATAAGTGAATCGACTTTCGGCCTGCCGATCTATCGCTGGCCAGACGCGGCGGATGTCGGCGTCGAAATCAATCGATGGTGGGCGCAAAACGCCGATGCGGGTCGAGTCAGCGTCATTTTCGCCTATGCGTTAGGCAAGGCGCAGCGCATTTTGCGGCTTGTCGATCCAGCGATCGGACCGATTTTCTGTCATGGCGCAATCGAGCCGATCAATGAAATTTGTCGCGCCGCCGGCATCGCGCTGCCGTCCATCTCCCCCGTTGCCGGCGCAGACAAAACATCATTCGCCCGCGCGCTCATTATCGCCCCGCCGTCGGCGGCGGGAGGATCGTGGCTGCGACGCTTCGGGCTTTATTCCGACGCTTTCGCCAGCGGCTGGATGCAGGTGCGCGGAAATCGACGCCGCAGAGGCGTGGATCGTGGCTTTGTTCTCTCGGACCACGCTGATTGGACTGGCCTGCTCACTGCAATCAGCGCTACGGGCGCCTCGCGAATCTTTCTGACGCATGGCTTTGTTCAACCGCTCACGCGCTATCTTTGCGAGCGTGGTTTCGATGCGCGGCCTATGTCGACCGAATATGGCGACGACGGACAGGACGAGATAACCGGCGCAGAGGCCAATTCCACGGAACAGGCGCCGTCGTGAAGGATTTCGCCGCGCTATATCGTGAACTGGACGCTGCAACGTCCATCCGGTCGAAACATCGCGCGCTCGTGGCCTATCTGACAGAGGCCCGCACGACGTCTGCGCGGCGGGCGTCCGCTGCGTGGGCGATCTATTTGCTGGCGGGCGGCAAGCCGCGTCAGATTGCACCGACGCGGTATCTTCGACGTCTCGCGCAGGAAACCGCCGAAGTGCCGGAGTGGTTGTTTGAGGAGTCCTACGCCACGGTCGGCGATCTTGCCGAGACCGTCTGTTTGCTGACGCCGGTTGACGGAACAGCGGAGGCCGCGCCGCTTCATATCTGGATGACAGAGCGGCTTTTGCCGCTCCGGGACATGCCCGATGCGGAGAAATATGCAGCCTTCAAAAGCCAGGCGCTGGCGACGCCGCCATCGGAGCGATTTGTTTTCTTCAAGATACTCACCGGACATTACCGGATCGGGGTCTCGAAGCAGCAGATCATCCGCGCGCTCGCAGAGGTCGCAGCGCTCGATGCCGTCACGATCGCGCATCGCATGAGCGGCTATACGCAGGCCGACCGGCGCCCGGACGCGGCGGATTTCGATGCGCTTCTCGCGCCTGCCGACGAATGTGGCGCGACCCTGCGCGAGAGGCCCTATCCCTTCTATCTTGCGCATCCATTGGGACGCGGGCAGGCGTCCTTGCCCGCTGCTCTCGGTCCGATCGGGGACTGGCTCGCAGAATGGAAATTCGATGGCGTGCGCGGACAGGCGATCGTGCGTAATGGCCGCCTCTCCGTCTGGTCGCGCGGCGAGGAGCTTGTTACAGAAAGCTTTCCGGAACTTGCGGCGCTGGAAACGATTTTGCCGCAGGATATCTGTCTCGACGGCGAGATCGTCGTGATGAGATCGCAGGATAGCGCGTTGATCGAGCCGGAAAGTCTTTCCGGCCTCGAATCCTTTGCAACATTGCAGCGTCGTCTCGGACGCCGGCGTCCGGGGTCAAAGATTCTGGCCGATGCGCCGGCCGCTTTCATCGCCTATGATCTTCTCGACTGCGATGGCGTAGATTTGAGATCCGAGCCGCAACATCAACGGCGCGCCAGATTGTCGGAAGTCGTTCATCGCGCATTCGAGCGGACGAATCTGCAACGCTTTTTTGCCCCTCCATTGAGGCTAAGCCCCTTGCTGCGCGCTTCCGATTGGGATGCGCTTGACCGGCTTCGGCAGGACGCCCGTCGTCTGGGCGCGGAGGGCGTCATGCTGAAAGCGCGTGAAGGGCGCTACGGCGCAGGTCGCCGCAAGGGTGGCGACCGCACGGATGTCTGGTGGAAGTGGAAACTGGATCCGCTCAGCCTCGATGCCGTGCTGATCTATGCGCAGCGCGGCCATGGCCGTCGATCCGGCCTGTGCAGCGATTATACTTTCGCCGTCTGGACCGAGGACGAGGATGGCGCGCGCCGGCTGACGCCCTTTGCGCGGGCCTATTCCGGCCTTGACGATGCGGAGATGAAAGCCGTCGACAGGATCATCCGGCGCACGACAGTCGAAACCTTCGGACCCGTGCGGCGGGTCGAGCCCACGCTGGTTTTCGAACTCGGTTTCGAGGGCGTCGTCGCAAGCGGACGGCACAAAAGCGGCGTCGCTGTGCGCTTTCCGCGTATTCTGCGCTGGCGAAAGGACAAGAGCGTCGCTGAAGCGGATACGCTGGCGCATCTGAAAAGCCTCGTATCTGGCGCGACGAATGGTTGAGATGGATCGCTCATGGCGACAGCAATCTGCTGTTACGGCGCTCTTCAGGCGTAATGGCTGGCGGCCGCTGCCGTTTCAGAAGGAAACATGGCGGCTGATGGCGCAGGGTCGCAGCGGTTTGCTGCATGCGACGACCGGCGCCGGCAAGACGCTCGCGGTTGGTCTTGGCGCCTGGCAGGCGCGGCGCGCATGGGCCGAAGACCGTGATGCGTCCGGCCTTTCGGTGCTGTGGATCTCGCCGATGAGAGCGCTG
>CAZJAY010000175.1:0-3981 GCA_964543915.1 uncultured Methylocystis sp.
CTTTTCCGCAGACGCCGGCGCCACATGGTCGAAAAATATGACGCTGGACGACGCCGCCTGCGCCTGCTGCTGGACGACCGGGAAGGCGGATCGGGATGGCAATCTCTTTGTTCTTTATCGCGACAAACAACCGTCCGACATGGCGATTGGCGTGATCGACGCAAAGACCCACGGCTGGACGCGGCTCGCGACGGTTGGCGCCTTCGGCTGGGATTTCCCCGGGTGTCCGCATATTGGCGGGGCCCTCGCGCTGCGCGGTTCCGGCAAATCGACGGAAATCCATGCGCTGGTCGGCACGCGCAACAAGGGCGACGCCGGGGTTTATCACCTCAAATCGACGGACGGCGGCCACGCCTGGGGCGCGCCCGCGCGGCTTGGCGATGAGTCCGCGACGCATGGCGACATCGCCGCGCGGCGCGACGGCGTCCTCGCCGCCGTGTGGGACATGGTCGATCCCGACGCCAATGACGGCAGCCTCGCGACCTATGCCGCGACCTCTGCGGACGGCGCGGTCTGGTCGACGCCGGTGCGGCTTTCGGCGAAGGGCGCTAACGCCACCCATCCCCGGGTCGTCGCGACGAAACAGGGTTTCCTGACGCTCTGGACGGAGCAGGGGCCCGACGGCGTGCAACGCCTCGATATGAAATCAATTGGCGCGGGCCGCTCCTGAGGCCCCACGTCAGAAGCGATCGGCGCGATAGGGCCGGGGATCGAGAAAAGGCTGCGCGCCGGTTATCAGATCGGCGAGCAGCCGCCCCGTGGCCGGGCCAAGCGTCAGTCCATGATGCGCGTGGCCGAAGTTGAACCAGAGCCCCTTGTGGCGCGGCGCGGGGCCCAGCACCGGCAGCATGTCCGGCAGGCAGGGCCGCGCGCCGAGCCAGGGGGCCGGATCGCGCCGCTCGCCCAGCGGCAGCAGGGCGCGGGCGATGGGTTCGCAACGGGCGATCTGCGCCGGCGTCGGCGGGGCGTCGCGGCGGGCGAATTCCGCGCCCGTGGTCAGGCGCATGCCCCGGGCCATGGGCGCGAGCAGAAAGCCGTTGTCCGCGTCCAGCGTCGGACGATGCAGCGTCGCCTCGGGCGCCGGCGCCGGCGCATAATGCATGTGGTAGCCGCGCTTCACCGCCAGCGGCATCCGGTAACCCAGCGCGCCGAAAATAACATCCGACCAGGGCCCGAGCGCCACGACGGCGTCGCGACAGGCGAGCGGGCCTTCGGCCGTCTCGACGCGCCAGCCGTCGGCGTCAGCCTGAAGCGTGCGGGCGTCGCCGGAAAGAAAGACGCCGCCGCGCGCGGTGAAAAGATCCGCATAGGCTTTCGAGAGCGCGCCGGGATCGACGATGGCGGCGGTGTCGCGGAAATGCAGGCCGCCGGCGACCGGCGCAAGGGCAGGCTCCAGCGCCGCGACCCCCGCCGGATCGAGCGCATCGATGGCGAGGCCGAAGGCGCGCATGCGATCCGCCTCCGCCGCGCCGACATCAAAGCTGCGCGCATGGCGGAAAATCTTCAGCCAGCCGTCATGGCGCACGAGTCCTTCGGCGCCTGCGGCGGCGATCAGCGGCGCGTGTTCGGAAAGACTGTTCTCGATGAGCGGCCGGAACGCCGCGAAACTGTGCGCGGCGCGTTCCGGGCCGCTGCCGAGATAATATTTGACCAGCCAGGGGCCGACCGCAGGCAGGGCTGAAAGATGGTAATGCGCCTCGGGGAGCAGATTGAATGCGTATTTCAGCAGCCGCGCCGGATCGCGCGGGAAGAAATAGGGCTTGATCGAGGAGCGTTCGATGAGCCCGGCGTTACCGAAGCTCGTCTCCAGCCCCGCGCCGTCACGCCGCTCGACGATCGCGACGCTGCGGCCCCGCGCCTGGATTTGCAGCGCGGCCGAGACGCCAACAATCCCCGCCCCGAGTATGCAGACATCCGTTTTGCGCATCAAAGGCCTCTCATTGCCGCTTAAATCGCTGTCGCCCCCGCAGATGCAAGGGGCGTGCTGGCCGTGCGGGCGCGCGGATTGACCCGGCCGGCCGAATTTGCGAACCGGAACCCGCCGATGCGCCTTCCCGCGCCGTAACTCTTTCGCGAGGCCCCATGATCCCCCGCTATTCCCGCAAAGAAATGACCTCGATCTGGGAGCCGAAGACCCGTTTCCGCATCTGGTTCGAGATCGAGGCCTACGCCTGCGACGCGCTCGCCGAACTTGGCGTCATTCCGAAAGAGAGTGCGAAAAATATCTGGGACAAGGCCGATTTCGTCGAATTCGACGTCGACCGTATCGACGAGATCGAGCGGGTGACGAAGCATGACGTCATCGCCTTTCTGACCCATCTCGCCGAATTCATCGGCCCCGATTCGCGTTTCGTGCATCAGGGCATGACCAGCTCGGATGTGCTCGACACCTGCCTTGCGGTGCAGCTCGCGCGCGCCGCCGATCTGCTGATCGCCGATGTCGACGCCCTGCTGGCGGCGATCCGTCGCCGCGCCTTCGAGCATAAATTCACCCCGACCATCGGCCGTTCGCACGGGATTCACGCCGAGCCGGTGACCTTCGGCCTGAAAATGGCGCAGGCCTACGCCGAGTTTTCGCGCGCGCGCGAGCGGCTGGTCCAGGCGCGCAAGGAAATCGCCACCTGCGCGATTTCGGGCGCCGTCGGCACCTTCGCCAATATCGATCCGCGCGTTGAGGAATATGTCGCCGATAAAATGGGGTTGATCCCTGAGCCGGTGTCGACCCAGGTCATTCCGCGCGACCGGCACGCCGCCTTTTTTGCGACGCTCGCCGTCGTCGCCTCGTCGGTTGAGCGGCTTGCGATCGAAATTCGCCATCTCCAGCGCACGGAAGTGCTGGAGGCGGAAGAATATTGTTCTGAAGGGCAGAAAGGCTCATCGGCCATGCCACACAAGCGCAATCCGGTGATGACCGAGAATCTGACCGGTCTCGCGCGCCTCGTGCGCGGCATGGCGGTTCCGGCGATGGAGAATGTGGCGCTCTGGCATGAGCGCGATATCTCGCATTCATCCGTTGAACGGATGATTGGTCCCGATGCGACGGTGACGCTTGATTTCGCGCTGGTCCGCCTGACCAATGTGATCGAGAATCTTCTCGTCTATCCCGAAAATATGCGCCGCAATCTCGATCGCCTCGGCGGACTGGTGCATTCGCAGCGCGTTTTGCTGGCGTTAACGCAAAAAGGCGTTTCGCGCGAGGACGCCTACGCCTTCGTGCAGCGCAATGCGATGAAGGTCTGGAAAAAAGCCTTCGAGGGCGGCGACGCTTCCGGCGAGGGCGCAGATTTCCGCGCGCTGCTGGGCGCCGATCCGGACGTATCTGCGAAGCTGTCGCCGGCTGAACTCGACGCGCTGTTTGATCTCTCCTATCATTTCAGACATGTGGAGACGATCTTCAGCCGCGTGTTCGGCGTATAGAACCTCCTTATATCTTGACGAAGAGGCGGCGCCGTCCGGCCAAGAATACTACTTTCAATTGTCGACCCGGATCCCGCGAGGCGGGACGCGTCGCGAGACGCGTCTTAAGGCTGCGCCTCGGCGTCGGCCAATCACCCGTTCGGTCCATATCCCCGATAATGCCGGTAGCCCCGGCGCGGGCCGTGACGCCAGTATCCGCGCCAGCCGCCGCGCCATGGATCGGCCGAAGCGGCCGTCGACAGGGTCATCGCGCGAGGCAGCAGGAGTTTGCAGCCGATATTTCGCCGGATCATCTTTGTCTCGTTGCAGCGGCAATGTTCACGCCAATCGCGAAGCGCGCGAAAATGTCGTCAGCCGGCGTGGATTGATGTGCGCCGGCATACGCGTCGAAAGCGCGCGGCTTTGACCCATTTTTTGACTTTGAGCCGTCATGATGGCGCTATAGGTTTGTCCCGGATCAAATTTGCTTGCAGATGGAGCGCGCGCTGAATGAAGATCGCCGATGTGCGAAAAACAGCTTTCGCAATGCCCCTGACCAACCCCGCTTTTCCGCGCGGGCCCTAT
>CAZJAY010000176.1:0-3975 GCA_964543915.1 uncultured Methylocystis sp.
GATGAACAACAGTTCGAAACCGCCGAGCCCGCCTGGCGCATGGGAGACCAGAGCTGCCGAAAACGAGAGCAGGAACGCGCCAAGAACCACCAGATAGCCAGGATTGCCGGCGTCCGGCAGCGCAAAATAGATGATGCCGGCGGCGCCGATCAGCTCGAGGGGCGCGGCCAGAAGTTGGCGCGCCATGATGTCCGGCCGCGGATACTCAATCTCGAAACGCCCCCAGCGGAACGGCGGCATCCGTAACATTGATCCGGCGACATAAGCGAGCACGAAACCGAGGCAGGACAGGCCCACAACACGCGCCATACCGGGATTGGTGAATAGGTCGGGGAGAAAGCCCGAAAGGCGCTGAAGCACCCCTGGGTCCCACGTCAGAAGAAGACCGCCGAGGAAAATATTTCCAAAGGCGAAAGTGTAGGAGCAAAGGAGAACAAGCGCCGCCACTTGCGCCGCCGTCAATCCTTTTGACGAATAAGCCCGGTAACGCACCATCGCGCCCGAAAAAACGCTCGCGCCAATGTTGTGCGAGAGCGCATAGGTGGTGAAGGAGCACATCGAAATAAACAGCCAGGAAATATGTTTCACGCCGAGGTGCAGCAACGCGATACGATCGTACCAGGCCAGCGCGAAATAGGCGACGAGCGTGCAAAGCGCAGCCAGCGCGTAGTCCAGCGGCGGTATCGCCTTCAGATTCGACCAGACCTCGGACCCGACCGATTCGCCCTGAAATTCGTGATAAAGGAGATAGAAAGAGCCGACGACCGCGACGAGGCCGATAATCGGCCAGAAGAATTCCGCCAGTTTTCTCATGCGGGTTTTCTCATGCGTTATGTCGCCTCGAAAAACTGAAACGCGACCGACTGCCGGGGGCGCAACCGCCCGTCACTTCCCTCGCACGGGATGAAGACGCGAACAAGACGTTGACTTCGCTTCGACTGCCTGTCTGCTGAAGCCGTGGACGCGCGACGCGCTCGGCGTTGGGCCCGCCCTCTCCGCCCGACGATGCGCGCATGCGTGGTTTTCGGTCACTGCTCACTCTGGATAGGTGGCGGCGGTCCGACCATTTGCAAGCTCGGCCGCTCGCAGGACACTGATCCGACCGTCCCGGCGCCCGCACGCCTAATGGGCTATTTTTCTTTCCATCGCGCAGCGGCGGCGTCATCGACGGCGCTGGCGGCCACCCACGAATTTTCTGGATCCTCCCGACGCCCGTCGACGAAATGCGTCTTTTTCCAGAAGGGCGCACGCGTCTTGAGGAAATCCATCATAAATTCAGCCGCCGCAAACGCCTCGCGCCGATGTCGGGCGGCGGCAAGAACGAGAACGATGCGTTCGCCGGGATAAATGCGGCCGAACCTATGGATCGCGGTCAGGCCCGCCAGCGGCCATCGCGCCAGAGTTTCCTGCGCGACCCGCTCAATCTCCGCCTCAGCCATGCCGGGATAATGTTCAAGTTCGAGCGCGGCCAGCGCGCCATCTTCATCCCGACACAAGCCGACAAAGGAGACGAGCGCGCCGATGTCGCGGCGACCCTCTGTCAGCAGGGCCTCTTCGGCGGCGATGTCGAAATCCTCGCGCTGCACGCGCACGATTGGCGCGACCAGGGTCAACCTCCGGTCATCGGCGGAAAGAACGCGATCTCTCGCGCCGCGCCAAGTGGGGTCTGCGGCGGCGCATGGATCCGGTCGAGCGCAGCGCGGACTGCGCGACGATTGGCGAAAGCGGACGCGTAGCCCTCCCCGCGCGCCGCCAGCCATTCGACCAGCTCGGCGACGGTGCGAACGTTGGGCGGCGGCGCAATCTCCTCTTCGGCGAGACCAATCCGCTCACGCACCCATGCGAAATACAAAACCTTCATTCGCCGTCTTCTTCCCCGAAATGCGTGGCGGCCGCCTGCAAATAGTCGAACCCCGTGTAGAGTGTCAGCATCGCCGCGAACCAGAGCAGCGCCGCGCCGATTTTCACGGTGCCCGGCAAAATCGCTTCTCCGGCCGGACCGGCGATAAAAAAGCCAAGCGCAAAAAGCTGGGCGACAGTCTTCCATTTGGCGATCGCCGAAACAGGCAGACGGACCTTCAGCTCCGCAAGATATTCGCGCAGACCCGACACGAGGATTTCACGGCAGAGAATGATGATCGCAGCCCAGATTGTCCAGCCGACGAGCGTCTGGTCGGCCACAACAACCAGCAAAGTCGCCGCCACAAGCAGCTTGTCCGCGATCGGGTCCAACATGCGGCCGATCGGCGACTGCTGTTTCCAGGCGCGCGCCAGATAACCATCGAGAAAATCCGTGATCGCGGCGGCGATATAAACGGCCAGCGCCGCCCAACGGGCCCAGTGATCATTCGACCAGAGGAGAAGGCCCGTCACAACGGGCACGGCTGCGCAGCGTCCATAGGTCAGCAGGTTCGGCAGCGCGAGGGCGCGCGAACGACGCTTGGACGAGACAGCCGTTTCACTCATGGCGCTAGGGATAAATGCACCCTGCCCTTTGTCAATAGTCGATCCCGCCGCAAGGATGCGCGCAATGCGCTTTTGCATCGCGCAAAAAACAGTTTTTCTAATCACCATCGAGCGCAAATTTACCCGGACCGGCGACCGCGAAAAAAAGAAAAACGAAACTGTAGAGAGCTGCGAGTTCGCCCTTGTTGATCATTGGCCAGAAACTTTCGCCGCTATGAAAGAGAAAATAGGCCACCGCCATCTCGCCCGAGAGCAGAAACGCCGTCGGACGGGTGAAAAGACCGACCAGCATCAGTCCGCCGCCGACAAGCTCCATGACGCCGCCCACGCCGAGAAGCGAGAAGATCTTGAGCCCGTCGAACATCGCAACATGCGGCGCGCCGAAAAGTTTCGCCGTGCCGTGCTCCATGAACATCAGCGCGGTTGCAATGCGTAACAAGCCAAGGATGTAGGGGACGTAGCGCTCAGGCAGGATCCGGAAGGTCATGGATCAAACTCCTTGTCCGATGGCGTGGCGATCGTTTCGCGCGTCGGCGCCGGGAAACAGCTAGACGATGCGGGCCATCTCCCCGAATTCGAGCCGCGGTCCGCGCGGATACAGACTTGCCGGATCCCCGTAACCGATATTGATCAGGAAATTTGAACGAACCGACGCACCGGGGAAAAAAGCGGTGTCGACCTGCGCCCGGTCAAAGCCGCTCATCGGCCCGGCGTCCAGCCCAAGCGCGCGCAACGCCATCAGAAAATAGGCCGCCTGAAGCGTCCCGTTGCGAAACGCAGTTTCTTCGATCAGCGGCGGATTGTCCACAAACCATCCGCGGGCGTCGATCGCAGGATACAGCCTTGGGAGATATGCCGGAAAATCAAGATCATAGGCCATGATTGCCGTGGCCGGCGCGGCCATGGTCTTCTCCCGGTTGGCGGGCAGCAGCGCCGCTGCGAGACGCGCCTTCGCCTCGGCCGATCGAACAAAAACGATTCGAAGCGGCGAACAATTCGCGCTCGTCGGCCCCCATCGCGCGTAGTCGACGGCCCGCGCGAGAAGCGCATCCGGGACTTCGATCGGCAGCCAGCCGTTAAAAGTGCGGGCGGCGGTGAAGAGTTGCGCGAGGGCTTCCGGCGCAAGCGGCGCATGCGTGTCCATACCCTTATCCTGACGCAAAGCGCTGCTGCCGGGAAGGCGGCTATATGTCCCGTCCTTCGACTTCGACCCTGAGCCGTTCGGCGTTGCGCCGGACCTCCTCATTGAGTCGATCGATCGCCGCAGCGCGACGATAGGCGTCGAGCGCCTGCTTTTTTTCGCCGGCCCGCTCCGAGACGGCCCCCAGCATCTCGAGCGCATCGAAGCGGCGCGGCTCGATCCGGAGCGCCGCCTCGAGATCCGCAATGGCGCCGAAATCCTCCCCGGCTGTCGCGCGGACACGCGCCCGTCTGACATAACCGTCAGTCCATTCAGGCGCGAGATTAACCACGTAATCGAGCAGTTCACGCGCAACATCCGCCGCGCCG
>CAZJAY010000177.1:0-3956 GCA_964543915.1 uncultured Methylocystis sp.
AGGCTGATATTCTCATGGTTCCCGGTCTCGGCGATTCGGGGCCGTAACACTGGCAGAGCCGTTGGGCGACGAAACTCTCGACTGCAAGTCGGGTAACGCAACGCGACTGGGCGCATCCGGTTTGCGTTGAATGGACAGACACCGTCATTCGCGCCGTCGGAGCCTGCGCGCGGCCAGTGGTGATCGTCGCCCACTCGCTCGGCGTGATTGCGACCCTGCATGCGGCGCAGCGCGTCGGCTCAGTTATTGCCGGCGCCTTTCTGGTCGCGCCGCCTTCCGCCGATGTCATACGCGAACACCCGGCGATCGACCCCGCCTTCCTTCCCGTGCCGCGTTCGCGCCTGCCCTTTCCGGCGGTGATTGTCGGCAGCACGGATGATCCCTACGCGGATGCCGCCTTCGCGCCCGAACTTGCGCGCAATACCGGCGCGCATTTCATCGATGCGGGCGCTGCAGGACATATCAACGTCGACAGCGGCCATGGTCCCTGGCCCGAGGGCTCGCTCGCCTTCGCGCATTTCATCGCGAAGCTTTGAGCCGCCCGCGTTATCGCGCGCGCATGGTCGCGCATCTCCTGTATGCGCTCGCTTTCCTGCCGCTTGCTGGCGGCGTGCGCAGCGAAGAAGTCGCCGCGCCGTCGGGCAAGACGAATAATCCGTCGGTCGAGCCGGCGGTCGTGCTCAGGCGCGCGCCGACAGCGGCGCCCGGCGCAATCCTGTATGTCGAGACAATGCCGGATGCGGCGCTCGAAGCCTTCGCCCTCGCGCGCGGAATGAATGTTCTGCGGATCGATACATCGAAAATCATGCCGCCGGCGGCGACGCGCGACCCGCTCGGTCCGTTGCTTACGCGCTATCGGCGAGAGACGGGCGCAATGCGCGTCATCGGGCACGGCGGGGCCGGGCAGGCGGCGGCGCTCCTCGCCGGCGGTTTCGACGGACTGCTGCTCGAAGGAGTCGATGACGTCTCTCCGGCGGGCGACATGCGGGTCATCGCCGTTGTCGGCGCTGATTTTTTCTGGTCGCCGGTCCCGCCGGTCCTCGCGAACAAACCTGCCGCGACGAATCTGCGCCGATTTTACCTGTCAGGAATCTCGCTCGCCCGTCGTGGGGATTGTCCGCCATCGGTCGCAGACGCCGCCGCGCCGGCGCGACGGGCGTTGCTGCTCGCGCTTGCCGACTGGATGAAAGGCGTGAAGCCGCCGGCTTCACGTTTTCCGGGCGGCTCCGATCTGGTCGCCGCGCGGGCGGGCGTATGGCCGAAGATCCCGGGTCTTCCGACGCCGCCTTCCGACGCGCGCCTTGTCCCGCCGATCGACATCGATGGCAATGAGCGGCGGCTTGGTCTGGTTTTGCCGGATCGGGCAATGCCAATTGCGACCTTTACCGTTTTCGACGCGGATCGCGGCGGATGTAGCGGCGGCGTCGCATGGCCTTTCGCCTCGTCGAAAGCGGAACGCGAGAAACGCGCCGATCCGCGTCTGTCGCTGGTCGAGCGTTACGGTTCGCGCGCCTATTTCGTCGCGACGATGCGCGTGGTCTCGGATCGTCTCGTCAAGGAGCGCCTGCTGTTGCCCGAAGACGCCGACGCCTATGTCGCGGCGGCGAAGGCCGCGCCCTTCTGAAACGCCGTAGCGCTAGTTGAGGATCCAGTAGCCGGCGTTCAGATAGGTCGCGAAAGCGACCCATGCGGCATAGGGCGCAAGGCAGCCCGCCGCGACATGGTCGAGCCGCCGGAACAGGAAGATCGTCAGCAAGATCAGGCTTTCCAGCGGGAGAATCACCATCAGGCCAAGCGCCGGACTATGGGCGCCGAAAAAGGCGAACGACCAGGAGGCGTTCAACGCAAGTTGCAGGAGGAACACGCCCAGCGCGCGGGTCCGGCCCGGCGTCGATGGGTCGAGCCGTAAAATCCGGAAGAAGGCGATGGCCATCAGCAGATAGAGAAGGCTCCAGACCGGCCCGAACACCCAGTTTGGCGGATTCATGGGCGGCTGTACGAGACCGGCGTACCATGTCGGGATATTCGGGATCGTCGCGATATTGCCGATCGCGCCAGCCAGAAAGACGGGCGCCGCGGCAAGTAACGCGTCAAGGAGCGGACTGCGCTTCGCGTTTGACGGGCTTGCAGGATTCATCTTCCGATCGCTTTTCTTTCCCTCGTCCGGATATCGCGCGCGTCGTCCGTGAGCAGGCTTTATTGGGCGCGCAAATGATGTGCGGCGGCGTTCAGCGGTTCGCCGATCGACTGCATATGATCGCCGAAACCCTCGCGGGTGCGCGGATCGACGATCGCGAAGGGCGCGGAAATAGCGACGCCGGCGGCGTTGCCGACGGACGACACCGCGCCCGCCGTCGCGATGCCGAGTTTCTGGCCGACGCCCGCATGACCATCGTTCAGCGTCTGACCTGCTGCGAGACGGGCGCCGATCGAGCGAACGACTTCCGGCGACTGCGCGAATTTCCCGTGGTTGATTTTATCCGGAGAACTGATGTCGGTCAGATCGACGACGGTGATGCCTTCATTCTGGATGTCTTCGCTGTAAGGCGCGGCGGTTGCGTCCACGGCGCCAAGACGCGGCATGTTGCCCCAGACGCGCCGCGAAACGGCGAGCGCCTCGTCATCCCGGGAGATGAATACGGTAAACAGGTTGGGCTTCGCGTTCATCGCCCGGATCTGGCGTCGGAAGACGTCGAAATCAACGTCGGGCGCGGCGAGCATGATATTGCGGATTTTCGGCGACAGGCCCTTGTTACGGATGGACATTTGCCGAAGGGCTTCAAGGGTTACCCAGTTGCCCATCGAATGGGCGAGAATCGAGATTTCGCCGACATTGGGATCGCGCGCGAGCGTTTGCAGCGCCGTTTCGAGCGTGTCGCGGGAGAAATTCGCGCTCTCGTGATCATAGCCATACTGGAATACGTTGCCGCGCGACGGCCATGTGAAGAGTACCGGCACAACCTCGGCGTCGGCGTCATGCGTAATCTGTGCGAAGCGATAGACGGCTTCCTCGAATTTCGTGTTGAAGCCGTGAATAAACAGCAAAGCCTGCCGTTTCGGCGTTTTTTTGATGCGATTGTCGAAGGCGACGAGCGCCTCGTCTTTCGAAAGCACCCGCGCCTCGACAGTTGTGAATTCGCGCGTCGGATCAGCCGGTTGCTGCGCGGGCCACTGAACCTCTCCGATGGCGCGCACGCGAGGAATGGAGACGGTAATGTCGGCGAAAGAGGGCTGAAGGCTGCGTTCGCCCGAAAACATCGCGCCGGGCTCCTGATCGTCGGGCGCGCGCGTGGTGACGACGAACATGCTCACCAGATCGGCCTCTGATGGCCGCACATGCGTCGGAACAAGAACGCCATGCGGGCGACCTGCGCATCCGCTCGACGCCAGCGACACGAGCGCGCCGAGGCAAAGGAGCAGGAGACGCCATCTGCGCGTCAGGGCGATATTTCTGGCCATCAGCAAAAGTCTCGCATGCGGCGTACATTCGCGCCGATGCGCGCCATTTTTGTGGCGAAAGGTTCGAGGAAAAAATCTCCCGAACCGCGCCGACCATCCCGCGGAAGACCGGAACCCCCCCTGACTACCAGGCGAAATGCTGAAAATGCCTGACAGAACGCTAACGGTCCGGCGAAGAATCGCCGGACCGGCGCGTAGCGTTCGAGGTCAGGCGGCCGGGCCGAGCGCGAGCGCCTTTTCGATTTCGGGCAACGGGTGACGCGTCAGATCCTTGTGAAGCTCGCCCATGACCTTTTCCCGCGCCTTTTTCGACAGATCCTTGCGGATCTCGCCGAGCGTGCGCGGCGGCGCGACAATTACGATTTCCGAGAAATCCCCGCTCTCGGCGGCGACGTTGATCCGCTCCGCCATCGCCTTTGCGAGGCGCGTCTCCTCGATCTCGTGCCAGTCGGCGTCCTCGACCGCGCGACGAATGCCGCTCTGTCCGGGGACGCTGC
>CAZJAY010000178.1:0-3940 GCA_964543915.1 uncultured Methylocystis sp.
CTGCGCGCAGGACCCGACGGTCGCCCAGGTGTCGACCATGGTGCCGGCATCGACATAGGCGCCGAGGGAGACAAAGGACTGAATCAGGACAACGCCCGGCGCGACATAGGCAGAGTGGCGCACGACGGCGCCAGGCACAGAGCGAAAGCCCGCTGCGCGATGCTCGCTTGCGCCCCAGCCGACGAAGTTGGAGGGAACCTTGTCCCACCAGGTCGCGCCGCCGGGTCCGCCGGACACGACGCTCATATCGTTGAGACGGAAGGACAGGAGCACGGCCTTTTTCAGCCATTGATTCACCTGCCAGCCCTCGGGCCCCTCCTTGCCTTCGATTTTCTCGGCCACGCGCAATTTGCCGGCGTCCAGCAAACGCAATGCGCTGTCGACGGCGCGACGGATGTCGCCCTGGGTCTCGGCGTTGATATTGGCGCGATCCTCGAAGGCGGCGGTGATGAGGGTCTCAAGCCCGGTGTGCGTCATGTTCTTCCCGATCATCTTGAAGCTGGCCGGTTTGTAGGCGCGTGGCGCAGGGAGTCAACCGGACGCGCGCACCTGCGGCAGGACGTGGGATACGGGAAGCCGCCCAAAAATTGACGGGCGATTTCGGAGGTGAAATCTCGCAACGATTGGTAAATCGGGAATGTGATGGATTCGCGTAATTGTGAAAAAATCGACATCGGCAGCCGCCGCGCGCGCCCGCGCCGGAAGCTCAGCCATAGATCGGGCGGCTAATGGCGGCGCGCGTCGAAGATGGATTTGTCGCAATCGGGCCCCGCGTATCGCCGGCATTTACGCGAGGAATGCAGCCCCCTGGCGAGCCGCGAGGCGCTGCAATGGCGGGGGCGAAGGTTATAGAGGCGCAGCGCCGTATCCGCCGCTGAAAATCGCGGCGGTCATTGAACCCGCCTCTGTTCACGCTTTTCTCGGCTCCACGCGCTTTGTCGCGAGTTCCTCCAGAAACCCCGTCAGATCATCCGTCACAAAATCAATGTGCGGCTCGTCGCCCTGCGCGATTTCCCAGGTCTCACGCGCGACATTTTCGCCGGCGCCCGGCGTCACCAGCACGGTCGTCATGCCGCGTTCATGCGGCACGAGGAGGTTGCGGGGGATATCCTCGAACAGCGCGGCGCGCGTCGGATCAACCTTCAGCCGCTCAAAGAAACGCTCATAGGCGCCCGCCTCAGGCTTGGCGATAAAATCCGCAGCGATAATATCGAAAATATCCTCGAACAGATGATCAATCCCAAGCTGCTTCGCCGTCTCGATCGCGTGATGACGCGAGCCATTGGTCAGGATGAGCTTGCGGCCGGGAAGCGCGGCGATGGCCTCCGCGAGCGAATGATTGCGCGGCAAGGCCGAACGATCAATGTCATGCACGAATTCAAGATAGATCCCGGCGTCGACGTTATGTTCGACCATCAGGCCAAGCATCGTCGATCCGTATTGCCGGTAGTAATGCTTCTGCAAGGCGTGCATCGAGAGGGCGTCGAGCCCGAACAGACGCATCATGAAGAGCGTGATGCGCGCATCGATTCTTGGCCACAGATCGGCCGTCTGCGGGTAGAGCGTATTGTCGAGATCGAACACCCATGTGTCGATCGTCGAAAAACGTGCGGCGCGATCGCTCACCGTGTGATCAGCGTGCCGGCGCCATGGTCGGTCAACAATTCGACAAGCACGGCGTGCGGCGTTTTTCCATCGAGAATCACGACGCCCTCGACGCCGCGCTCGATGGCGTAGATGCAGGTCTCCACCTTCGGGATCATGCCGCCGGTGATGACGCCGTCGGCGATCAGGCCCGGGATGTCAGAGACCTTCAGCTCCTCGATGATCTTGCCGTTCCCGTCGAGCACGCCCGGCACGTCGGTGAGGAAGATCAGGCGCTTCGCGCCAAGTGCGCCGGCGATGGCGCCCGCGAAGGTGTCGGCGTTGACGTTGTAACTTGCCCCGCCCGGTCCCTGGGCGACGGGCGCAAGGACGGGGATCAGTTCACGGCCCAGCACCTGGTCGAGCACGGTCGTATCAACCCTGTCGGGTTCGCCGACATAGCCAAGATCGACGCCATCCGGCCGCTCGAGCTTCTTCGCCGTCAGCATGCGGCCGTCCTTGCCGGTGAGGCCAATGGCGCGCCCGCCTTCTGCATTGATGTAGCCGACGATCTGCTTGTTGATCGAGCCGGCGAGGACCATTTCGACGATGCCCATGGTTTCGCCGTCGGTGACGCGCAAGCCGTCAGCGAATTTGGATTCGACGCCAAGACGCGCGAGCATGGCCCCGATCTGCGGACCGCCGCCATGCACCACGACCGGATTGACGCCGGATTGTTCGAGCAGAACCATGTCGCGGGAAAAATCGCGTGCGACCCGGTCGTCGCCCATGGCGTGGCCGCCGTATTTCACCACGACGATGGCGTCGTCGTAACGCAGCATATGGGGCAACGCCTGCGTCAGAATGCGGGCCTGTTCGAGCGCGGTGTCGGCGGCGGCGTTGGTGCTCATCGGCGTCATCCTGAAAAAACGGCGCACATGCGGCGCCCATACCGGCAACTAGCCCCGACGGTGCGACGGTTTCAAGACTTTCGTTCGGCGAGCAGTCGCGCAATTGCGCCACGAAGCGTATCGATGCCTTCGCCGGTCCGGGCCGAGGTGAAGATGATCTCCGGATAGGCGGCCGGGCGTCGGGAAAGCGCCGCCAGTGTGGCGGATACAACGGCTTCGCGTTCGGCGACCTTCAGCTCGTCATTCTTTGTCAAATTGACCTGATTGGAGACGGCGGCCCGTTCGAGAAGGTCAAACATTTCCTCATCGACAGGCTTCACGCCCCGGCGGCCGTCAACCAGCACGAACACGCGGGCGAGTTGCGCGCGGCCACGCAGATAGTCGCGCATGAGCGATGTCCAGCTGCTGATTTTTTCCTTGCCGACGGCCGCGTAGCCATAACCAGGCATATCCACAAGGCGCAGCCGCTCGGCTCCCGCCGCTACGCCCGCTGCGTCGGCGAGCGCGAAGAAATTAAGCTGCTGGGTGCGGCCCGGCGTATTGGAGACCCGCGCCAGCGTGCGGCGGTTCGTGAGCGCATTAAGCAGCGAGGATTTGCCGACGTTGGATCGTCCGGCAAAGGCGACTTCCGGCGATCCCGGCGGCGGGAGATCCTTTGCGCTGGCGCTCGCGAAAAAGAAATCGCAAGGTCCGGCGAACAGAAGCCGCCCGGCTTCGGTAAAATCGGGCGTCCCGGGATCGCGGATCGGCTCTGTCATGGCCGGGCAGTAGGCGGTCGGGGCGGCGGCGTCAACCCGCGACGCCGCCGCGCAACCACGGAAGTCTCAGGCGCGCTGGAACGTTTTCTTGAGATTGTCCCAGAGTTCGAACTTCACGCCGGCGCGGCTCATGATGACGCCCTGCTGGATGATCGACAGCAGATTGTTCCACGTCCAGTAGATCACGAGGCCGGATGCGAACCCGCCCATAGTGAAAGTGAACATGAGCGGCATGTAATTGAACATCATCTTCTGGATTTCGTCGGCCGGCTCGGGGTTCATCTTCATCTGAAGCCACATTGAGACGCCCATCAGCAACGGCCAAACGCCAAGCGCGAGATAGGGGCCGAAAAAAGCGACATGGGTCGGATCGAAAGGCAACAACCCGAAGAGATTGAAAACATTGGTCGGATCGGGCGCAGAAAGATCGTGGATCCAGCCGAAGAAGGGCGCGTGCCGCATTTCAATGGTCACGACAAGCACCTTGTAGAGCGCGAAGAACACCGGGATTTGCAACAATACCGGCAGACAGCCGCCGGCGGGGCTGACTTTCTCGCGCTTGAACAGCTCCATCTGCGCCATGTTGAAGCCATGCTTGTCGTCGCCGAACTTCTGTTTCAGCTCTGTGATCTTCGGCTGAATTTCCTTAATTTTGGCGAGAGATGTGTAGCTTCGGTTGGGGAGCGG
>CAZJAY010000179.1:0-3925 GCA_964543915.1 uncultured Methylocystis sp.
AATATTGTCGATACCGGCCCCTTCGAGCGCTTCGCGCGCCAGATAGAGGCGACCACGCGCGGCGTCCTCATCAAGGTCGCGGAGAATATTCGTCAGTTGCAGCGCCCGACCGAGGTGATAGGCGAGCAGTTTAGGTCCCGTCGGCAGCCCGGTCGCGTCTTCTTCCACAAGGCCGAACGCGCGCACCGAGAGGCGGCCAACCGCGCTCGCCACACGATCGCAGTAGAGATCGAGTTTTTCCCAGTCGGGCGCGCGAATGTCCTCTTCCACGTCCATGCGCATGCCTTCGATCACCGAGTCGAAATCGTCGCGGTCGAGACCGAAGCGTCGCACGGGCTCCGCCAGAAAAGCTGCGCGCGGTCGAATGCGTCCTGCGTAAAGCTCGTCGAGGTCGAAACGCCATTGATCGAGCGCGGCCCGCCGCATGTTGCGGTCGCCTTCATCGTCAGCGATATCGTCGACCGCGCGACAGAAGGCGTAGATTGCGAACATGGCGTCGCGGCGCGGCGGCTCCAGAATGCGCATCGCGAGGTAGAAGGAGCTTTTCGCCGCGATGCCCCGGGTCCGCAGCGCCGCCGCGTCCGTCATGGAGTCCATGGTCGTCACAGGCGCTGCGACCTCTCGGTCCGTATTCATCGGATTCATGCTCATCGTGCGGCGTCCAGCGTGACGCGCCGCTGACGGCCAAATCGACGCAACAGCGCGCCGATTGCGCCGCGGGCGCCGGTCAGCGCGAAAGCGAGCTTTCCGTCATGCACTTTCTCGCTCAGCGGATCGGCTGTCTGCAACCGGGCGACAAGACGTTCCGCAAGGGCGTGAATCGCGCCGACTTCCATGGAGAGGCGCGTGTCGTCGATAAGATCCGGGAAGGGCGCGGCCTCGCCTTCGAGGAGACGCGCGGTCTTTTCATTGAGGTCGCGGATGGCGGCGAGCAGCGGGGGCGCGGCGCGCGGCGCGCCCAGCATCTCCACCGTCGCGCCATGGGCGGCGAGCGCATCGCGCGTCAGATAGACGCGATCGAGCGACCGGTAGTCTCCTGCGCAGTCCTGCAAATGATTGATGATCTGGAGCGCGGCGCAGAGCGCGTCATTCGCCGTCCAGGTGCGGGCCCGGTTCTCGCCATGCACGTCGAGCACGAAACGGCCGACGGGCATCGCCGAATAGCGGCAGTAGTCGATGAGATCGCTCCAGTCGTCGTACCGCAATTTCGTAATGTCGCGACGGAAGGCGGTCAAAAGATCGCGCGCATGCTGGCGATCCAGATCGCGCTCTGCGCAAATATCGCGCAGGCGCGCCGCAACCGGCTCCGCGCCGCCCGCGCCGGGGGCGCTCGTCAGTCCCTCTTCGAGACGATCGAGCAGATCAAGCTTTTCCTGCGGGGAAAGGGTCGGATGGTCGGAGATGTCGTCGGCGGCGCGGACGAAGTCGTAAAAGGCCATGATCGGCGCCCGGTGGCGGGGTACGATCAGCGTCGACGCGACAGGAAAGTTTTCGTCGCGATGGGACTTGCCGGAGCCTGTGTCGGCGATTTCGATCATCGTATTCCAATGTGGGCGCGGCGACAGGGCGTCGCCGACGGCGGCTCACCTATAACATGTCGTCCGCCCTGGCAAAGCCGGCGCGGCGGGCATTCAGGCGCTCGCAATTTCCGCGACAATGGCCCCGGCGGCTGCGCGCGGATCGGCGGCGCGGGTGATCGGCCGACCGACCACGATATGATTCGCCGAGGCGGCGATGGCCTGCGTCGGCGTCATGATCCGCTTCTGGTCGCCCGCATCGGCGCCTGCCGGCCGCACGCCGGGCGTGACCAGAAGCATATCCGGCCCGACGAGGGGGCGGATGGCGGCGAGTTCGAGAGGCGAGAGGATCAGGCCGTCGATCCCTGTGGCTTCGGCCTGGCGGGCGCGACGCGCGACGAGGTCAGCGACGCCGAGGGCGTAGCCGGCGTCGCGCAGATCGGCGTCGTTGTAGGAAGTCATGACGGTCACGGCCAGAAGCTTCAGCCCGTCGCCCGCGCCGGCGCGCGCCGCCGCCATGGTTTGCGGGTAGGCATGGATGGTGAGGAAATCCATGCCCATCTTCGCGATCTGCCGGGATGCGCGCTCCACCGTCGCGCCGATATCGTGCAGTTTGAGGTCGATGAAGACCCGTCGGCCGGATTCCTTCAGTTCGCGCGCGAGATCGAGGCCGCCGGCATACGCCAGCTCCATCCCGATCTTGTAGAAACTGACCGAGTCGCCGAGTCGTGCGACAAGGGCGCGGGCCTCTTCAACGCTTTCGAGATCGAGAGCGACGATGAGGCGGTCGCGAGCGGTCGGCGTCATGCGGAGGGCTGCCCGCCGCGCCCGGCCTTGCGATAGCGCCAGACCCGGGCGGGCGGGATGTTCATCAGGATCGGCGCAGAGCCCTTGCCGACATAGTAGCTGCTGACGCCATGCGCATGCAGCGGCATTGGCGACTTTGTGAGGCCGTAGGTGAACTGGATGAAGAGGCCGTCGTCGCCCATCAGTTCGAACGCCTGATGGAGCAGCTCGACGCGATCGCGTTCCGGCCGGACGAGCAACGGCAGGCTGGAGACGACGGTGGCCGCCTGTCCGTCGATTGCGCCCGCCAGCGTTTTTTTCAGTCCGTAGGCGTCGCCCTGAACGATGCGCACGCCCGGGTAGCGTTCGCCGAGCATGCGGCAGAAGCGGGGCTCATACTCGACCAGCAGCAATCGGTTGGCCGGTATCCCGCGGGCGAGCAGCGCCTGGGTCACGGGACCCGTGCCCGGACCCAGTTCAATGATCGGCCCGGCGCGGTCGATCTCGACGAAGCTCGCCATGCGCTTCGCCAGCGCCGGTACTGACGGCGAGACGGCGCCGATGAGGCGCGGGTTCTCTATCCACTGACGGATGAACCGGGCGCTGTCGGCGATGGAGGAGTTTTTCGGTTTCGACACGGGCGCGGGCCTTCTGGCTATTGATGACGCGTTCGGGCGCGGCAAAAGTCTTTAAGCCGGACGGCGCTAGCCGCCAAACAAATCTTTCATCCGGGCGAAAAAGCCGACCGATTCCGGATGGGTGTCGTGGGAGGATTCCGCGTCGAATTCGGCGAGCAATTCCCGCTGACGTTTCGTGAGCTTTTGCGGCGTCTCGACACTGATCTGCACATGCAGATCGCCATGCTCGCGACCGCGCAGGACAGGCATCCCCTTACCCTTCGCCTTGAGTTGTCGACCCGACTGCGCGCCTTCGGGCACCTTGAGCCGGATTTCAGACCCGTCAAGCGCATGAACCGTGATCTCGCCGCCGAGCGCGGCGCGGACCATGGAAATCGGCACGCGGCAGTAGAGATCGGCGCCATCGCGCTGGAAGATCGGATGCGGCTTGACGGACAGAAAGATATAAAGGTCGCCGGACGGCCCGCCGCGCAGACCTGCCTCGCCTTCGCCGGAGAGACGAATGCGGGTGCCGTCCTCGACGCCGGGCGGCACATTGACCGAGAGCGTCCGCTCGATGGTCTTGCGTCCGCCGCCATTGCAGGCGGGGCAGGGATCGTCGATCGTTTCGCCACGTCCCTGACAGGCCGGGCAGGTGCGTTCGATCGCGAAAAAGCCCTGCTGGGCGCGCACGCGGCCCTGGCCGCCGCAGGTTTTGCAGGTTCGCGGTTTCGAGCCGGCCTTTGCGCCCGTGCCGCCGCAGGGTTCGCAGCTCACGGACGTCGGGATTTTCAGCGTCGCCGCCTTGCCGGCGTAGGCCTCGTCGAGCGTGATCTCCATGTTGTAGCGGAGATCCGAGCCGCGCTCCCGTCCGCCCGAACGGCCGCGGCGGAACATTACATCGCAGAACAGATCCTCGAAAATATCCGCCATCGAGGAGCCGAAGCCATATCCGCCGAATCCGCCCATGCCGACGCCGCCCATGACGCCGCCCTCGAAAGCGGC
>CAZJAY010000180.1:0-3923 GCA_964543915.1 uncultured Methylocystis sp.
CCGACCGTTCCTTGATCCCGCCCGGATAGCCGGTGTGGTGATGATAGACCTTCTGCTCGCGCTTGCGGCCGGTCAGCACCACTTTTTCGGCGTTGATGACGATGATGTTGTCGCCATCGTCCATATGCGGCGTGAAGGTCGCTTTATGCTTGCCGCGCAGGCGAAGCGCGATGAGCGAGGCGAGGCGCCCGACGACGAGCCCGGAGGCGTCGATCAGCACCCATTTTTTTTCGATGTCGGCGGGCTTCGCCGAATAGGTCTTGCCATACATGGGATGAGGGTTCCGTCTGAACGATCGGTTCGGATCGGAGCCTGTCTAGGCAATTCGCGACGGTTGGTCAAGCAGATTATATGAAAGGCGTATCAAATTACACCAATTAAAACAATTATTTAAATATAACGGTATTATTTTACCGCGTGGTTTGACCGCGATTGGCCGGCTGTGCGTCGTCGTTGGCGGACCGGGAGAGGCGTCGCCGCCGCTCCCGATCCCGGAATATCCGCTTCACTGATGCAGCGCTTCGCCATGCAGGGCGATGTCGAGGCCCTCGCGTTCATCATCCGCATCGACGCGTAGCCGCGTGAAGAGACCGGCGAGCCGCAACGAAATCCACGTCCCGATCAGACACCAGATCACCGTGACGGCGACGCCAATGGCCTGAATCAGGAGCTGATGCGCGTTGCCTTCGAGCAAGCCGGCGACGCCGGGATCGGCAGCGGTAGCCGTAATGGCGCGAGAGGCGAAGACGCCGGCGAGCAGCGTGCCGAGCACGCCGCCGACGCCATGAACGCCGAAGACGTCCAGCGTGTCGTCATAGCGGAAGCGATGCTTGGCGACGGTGCACATCCAGTAACAGACCCCGCCCGCGATCACGCCAATGACCGCGCCATGCCACGGCAGCACATAGCCGGACGCCGGCGTAATCGTGCCCAGCCCCGCGACTGCGCCCGAGACGACGCCCAGCACCGAAGGTTTGCCGCGCTGGAGCCATTCGAGACCGCTCCAGACGATCGCGCCGGAGCAGGCCGCGAGATGCGTGGCGACGATCGCGAATACGGCGCGCGAATTGGCGCCCAGCGCCGAACCGCCATTGAAGCCGAACCAGCCGACCCAGAGAAGACCCGTGCCGACGACCGCGAGCGAAAGATCGAAGGGCGAAAGGTTTTCGCGGCCGAAGCCGATGCGATTGCCGAGCATCAACGCGGCGACAAGACCCGCGACGCCGGCGTTGATGTGAACGACCGTGCCGCCGGCGAAGTCGAGCAGGCCCATCTTCTGCAGGAAACCGCCGCCCCAGACCCAATGCGCCGAAGGCACATAGACGATGAAAAGCCAGAGCGCGCAGAAGAGGATAAAGGCCGAAAAGGTCATACGCTCCGCGACCGAGCCGCCGACCAGCGCGCAAGTGATGACCGCGAAGGTCATCTGATAGGCCATAAAGAGAATTTCCGGGATGTTCGGCGCCAGCGGGCTTGTCGTCTCCATCCCGACGCCGCGTAGCAGCGCGCGGGCGGCGTCGCCGATCCATGCGCCGTCCCCGGAAAAGGCGAGACTATAGGCGAGGGCGATCCATAGAAGGGAGACAATCGCCGTCGCGATCAGGCTCTGCGCCATAGTGGCGAGCACGTTTTTCTTGCGGACCATGCCGCTGTAAAACAGCGCCAGGCCCGGCAGGGTCATCATCAGGACCAGCGCGGTCGCAACAATCATGAAGGCCGTATCAGCGCCATTAATGGCGCCCGGCTCGGCCGCGTCGGCCGGTGCGGCCGCGAGAAGCAGAAGCGATGAAAATGACAGCCTTTTTCCGGTACTGGTGAAGCTCATCGCAAAACCCTTTGGCGCTGCAGTCGATTTTTGGGCAAGCTGAACGAAACGACGCCCATGATGGTGATAAAGGCAGCAGGGTCAGCGTCGAAGCTTAAATAATCGGCGCAAAAACGGGGTTTTTGAGCGTAGATCGGTATGGGTGATCAATAAATAAACAGTAGTTGCATAAATTATGATCGTAGACGACTCCGCCTCGACGCGTTGGCCGCGCAATCTTCCAGCGCTTTATCGTCCGCCAGGGCGCGACGCTGGCGGGTTCTTCGCCGGCGCAGGTGCGGCCTGGCCGAGACCGACGGAGACGCCAAACAGGCGCCATTGACCGTCGACGGGCGCATAGAGCAGCTCGAAATTGATCTGCGCGCCTGTGCCTGGAAAAAAACCCTTCATGTGTAACAAGCCGTTCGCCGTGACTTCGGGCGCGACCGTGATTTGCGGCTCCGTGACCGCTGCGCCTGAAAGATCGAGATTATCACGCCGCAGCTGGGCGAAGATTTCCGACAGTTTGGCCGCCGTATTCACCTGGAAACCTGGCGCGCCAAGGTCCCGCAACACCGTGTAATTGCCCGTTTTGTTCGCCTGATCGAGCGCCAGAAGGGATGCGCGCACGAGGATCAGCGTCCCGTTTCGGTCGATCGAAGCGGGTTTTGAGCCGGGCGTCGGCTCGGCATGCGCGCCGCCGATCATTGCGACGGCGAGAAAGGTGAGTCCGAGGGATGGTTTCGTGATCAGGTTCAATCGAAATTCTTTCGTAAACAAATCACCCAAGCTTAATCGTAGCCTTTCTTTCCCCGGCGCTCATGTCAAGCTTATGACTCGTCGTTTCGTCAGGTGACGTCTCGACAGGGCGGCCCGCGTCTATTTCGCGCCTGGCTTGCGCTGCGGGGCCTGCACTGTCTGAATTTCCCGCCATGTGTCGGATTGGGAGATCAATTGCCGGATCGACGCGATATTGGCGGCGGCGTCGGCCGGTGAAAGATCCCGCCGTGAAACCGCTTCGGCTTCAGCGAATTTACCTTCGAGGCCGAGCACAAGGGCGTAGTTCTGTCGCACCCGCGCATCGGCTGCAGGCTGTGACGCCGCTTCCCGTAACGTCTCCTCCGCTTTCGACAGCTGTCGCGACAGCGCGTAGGACAATCCGAGATTCGACAGCACCGAAGGCTCGTCGGGGCGAATCTTCAACGCCGCTTCGTAATAGCCGCGTGCGGTTTCGTGATCGCCCATCTGATCCGCGACCGACCCCTGCGCCGAGAGGATCGTCCAGTCGGGACGATCCGGCGTATGCGCGCGGGCAAGAACTTCGGGCGCCTGTCGGAAGTCGCCCGCGTCCGCCAGCGCCTTGCCATAGGCCCCAAGCACCTTCATGTCGTCCGGATATTGAATTGCGAGGCCCTGCAAAACCGCGACGGCCTGGGCGTTCTGATCGAGCCCGTGAAGCGCGCGCGCGTAGGTCATCGCCGTCGCGCGGTCCTGCGGATTGGCGTCGTAACGCCGGCCCCATTCGTCGGCGAACTGGCGGCGCGCCGCTTCGTCCTTCGGCAATTCCGGGCCGCCGCGCGCGCCGGCCCCGAGCGGCACGATCAGGTCAAGCGACTTCGTATTGCACGCGCCCAGCGCCGGGAGCAGGCATAGCAGGAGGACGGCCAGCGCGCGTCGGCTCCGGACCGTCTGCCGGGTGGCTGTTTCGAAATGGTGCGACTCAATCATAAGCTTAGCAATAAAATTTCAGGATTAATCGTTTGTTAACGGCGCGCGCGGACGGGGCGCTTGCCTTGTTTCGCTGTTGGCGCGCATCTTCGGAACCGGGAATCGGAACCGTCGCGGGTGAAACGGCATGAATCTTGAGGATTGGACGCAAACAGCCGTCGTGATTGATTTCGTCGAGGCGGGCGACTGGCCGGGGATTTCGGAGACCATCGGCGCCGGAGCGGCGGCGCAGGCCGCAGCGCAGGGCTTCGAAGGGAAGCCGGGTTCGCTCCTGATCGCCGCCGGCGACAATGGCGCGCCGACGCGGGTTTTTTTTGGGGCCGGCGACGCGGCGTCACGCGCGCGGGATCCGTTGTTCGCCGGAAAACTCGCGGGCGCCTTGCCGAATGGC
>CAZJAY010000181.1:0-3905 GCA_964543915.1 uncultured Methylocystis sp.
AAAGGCGACCACGGCGGCGGCGCGTGGACAGGCTTGCCCGCGAACGTACCGCCGCCTGCCCGAATTTCTTCCGCGACGGTGGCGTCGGCGGTGCGACGGTCCGGCGGCGCGAGCCAGAGCCGTTCCGGCGTGGCGATTGCGCGCGCCCGGATCATGCGGAACGGGACGGCGAGCCGCCGCGCGAGCGCACGCGCGACGCCCGCGCTTCGCCCGCCCAGCCGATCGCGCAACCTGTCGCCTTTCAGAGCCCTGCTCCCCGCCTCGGACGTTTCAAAATCTTGCCGTCGCCGCGTCTTGGGTCTAGCGGGTTGACGCCCGATCCGCAACAAATGGGGCTGGCCCGGAAACACGGCTGTTTGCGGGCGCGTCGCCAATCGACCGGTCCAAAGGAGTTCTCAATGACGCTTTACAGTCTCGATGGCGTCAAGCCACGATTGCCTGCGGACGGCCGTTTTTTTGTGGCGCCGGGGGCTCATCTCATCGGACGCGTCGCGCTGCATGAAGACGCCAATGTCTGGTTCGGCTGCGTGCTGCGCGGCGATAACGAATGGATCACCATCGGCGCGCGGACCAACATTCAGGACAATAGCGTCCTGCACACCGACATGGGCTTTCCGCTGACCATCGGAACGGACTGCACCATCGGGCACAATGTGATACTGCACGGCTGCGTCATTGGCGATGCGACATTGATCGGCATGGGCGCGACGATTTTGAACGGCGCGCGGATCGGCGCCAATTGCCTGGTCGGGGCGAACGCCCTCATCACCGAGGGCAAGGAATTCCCGGACAATTCACTGATCGTCGGCGCCCCCGCGAAGGTCGCGCGAACCCTCGACGACGCGGCGCGCGCGAAGTTTCTCGCATCGGCGCAGCATTATGTGGAAAATGGTCGGCGTTACGCGCGGGGACTGGCGGCCATCCCGGAATAGCCGACGGGGTCATCGCGACGCGAAACCACGGCCCGCATCCACAGGCGCGATGGCGACCCAGATATTCTCGTTTTCCTGCGACTGGCGCTTGACGAAACGATAGGGCGCCTCGGCCCACGGCTTCACCGCATCGGAGAGATTGTCGAGCACATAGTCGCCGCGATTGGTCTTGATGGTGAGGATCGAATGGCCCTCGCCATTCGACTGTTTGACGACCGTCAGCAGCAGCGCCGCGCGCGGGAATCCGGCTTCGATGAGCTTCCGGCGCTTCAGCAGCGCATAATCCTCGCAATCGCCGCGACCCTCGGCCGGGAGATCCCAACGGTCGATCACGCCGAACTGATCGAGGTCCGTGATCGGCTCGATGCTGCGGTTCACCTGGGCGTTGATCTTCGTGATCCGGCGCAGGGCGGCCGGGGTGAGTTCGATGTCCTGCGGCTCCTGGTTTTCCTCGACGCATTCGTCGGCGTAGCGGGCGCAGAAATCCACCCAGCCGAAGGGAATGCTGGTTTCGTCGCCGGTTTCGGCGGTCGTCGCCGGATTGACGGCGGCGGCGGCGACTCCGGCGGCGGCGAGCATAACGACACCCGCCAGAACCATGACCCGAACCGATTTGCCGAAAAACCCGAACATGACCGCCTCCCTCTGACGAAGCGAGAATAGGCGACGCTGTTTTGCGATCGCGCAAAACAATTCCAACGCATTTTACGCAAACCCGTTCAGAAATCGCGGATGCGCCATCAGGGATAATTTTCGATTACGCAAGCGCGTAAAAATTTATGCATCTCGCCGAAAGTCCCGAGTGGCGGGCGATCGAGGGTGACGAGAGCGGACGGCGCGGCGTTTCTCTGGGCCGCTTAACGCGCTGCAACGCGGCGAAAGTTAACGTGAGGGGGTCGAAACTGGTTAATGCGGCGGCGAAAACGGGGCTTTTGACCCTGAAAGTTCTCGCGCAATGGCGCCGCGCTAGCGATAAAGCCAGGCGTTGCGCGCCAGCAGGCCGCGTCCGCCAAGCGCGCGAATGCCGAGATCGCGGACAACAGCAGCGAGTCCGCCGAGATGGTCGAGATCGCCCTGCCGGCGCGACGCGCGCGCGACCTTCGACGCCCGAACGATCCGCGCCCGCTCATAATCGACGAAAATCCGGGCGATCGGGGCGTCTGGCGTCGCCGCGAAAGCGCGGCCAAGGGCGTCTGCGTCCTCAATCGCCTGGGCGGCGCCCTGGGCAAGAAAGGGAACCATCGGATGGGCGGCGTCGCCGAGCAGCGTCGCCGCGCCGACGCTCCATCGCTTCAGCGCAGGCTGCGCGAAAAAGGGCCAGCGCCGCCAGCTTTCGCCCGCTTCGATCAATGCGCCTAGCATCGGCGACGCGCCGCGCGCGGCGAGATCGCGCGCGAGATAGACACCCGCGCGATCCATCCCCGCCGCCGGCCCGGAGCCATCCGTCTCGGCAATGGCGAGCACGACGTTGATCACGCCGCCGTCGCGCAGGGGATAATGCACGACATGGGCGCCGGGGCTCAGCCAGATATGGGTTTCCGGCGCGCGCAGCGGCTGCGGGGCCTGCGCGGCGGGAACGAGCGCACGCCACGCGACGACGCCCGCAAAATCGCGCGCCGACGCTGCGCCGGGCGCAAGCAGCGCGCGCACCGCCGAACGCTCCCCGTCGGCGCCGACGAGGCCTGCGGCACTGAGCGTTTCGGCGCCATCCGCCGTCTCGACGATAACCGCGATCCCGGCGTCGCGATCCGCTTCCAGTCCCACGAGGCGCGCGCCCGTGCGCACGGCCACGCGCGACTCGGCTGCGACGGCGCGCAACAGGATTTGCTGAAGATCGGCGCGATGGAACAAGCGGAAGGGGGCGCCCCAGCGGGCTCGCGCATCCGAGAGATCGAGCCGCGCGAGAATATCGCCGTCCCGACCCCGTCGCACATTGATCGCGCGCGGCTCAGAGGCGAACCGGTCCATTTCCGGACCAAGGCCAAGCCGCGCGAGAATACGCCCGGCGTTGGGGGCGATCTGCATACCGGCGCCGATTTCCGTGATCGCCGGCGCACGCTCAACGAGCTGAACCGCCCATCCCGCCCGAACCAGCGCGAGGGCGGCCGTAAGTCCGCCGATGCCGGCCCCGGCGACGAGGATCGGCGCGGTCAAAACCGATCAGCCGACGGCGGCCGCCTCGGGATGGTAGACGCATTCGGCCGGGTCGGCGCCGTCATGCAAGGTCTCGTCATAGACGTAATGGGTCGAGCAATAGGGGCAGACCGTCTCCCGGGCCGATCCCATATCGATATAGACATGCGGATGATCAAAGGGCGGCAACGCGCCAATGCACATGAACTCCTTCGCGCCGACGCGGACTTGCGCGGCGCCGGGCTGTTTATGGAAATGTGGCGTGGAATGTGCGGCCATGGTTCACTCCCGTTTCGTCCCGCGCGATCCGGAGCGTCGACACGCCGCCCGACCGGGCCGTGATCGCTCCGCTCCCTATATGGCAGCGCGGCCGGCTTGAACAGGGCCAACCCGCCCCCTGACGCGCGGCGCATCGTCCCAAACCAGCGTTTTCATGCCGGCGACCGTTGCCGAAATATCACGCGCGACAATAATCCGGATACAACCTGAGGTTTAGACGGCTCAACCAGCCCTTTCTCCAGTTTCGCGCCTGCTACCGCGTCCACGTTTGAACGCAAGGAGCGGGTCGCATGGGTAAACTCTTTCTGTTCAAAGACAATCGGCGCGAGGCGGGTCGACGCCGGCGGGTCCGGCAATTCTTGTGGGCCAGCGTGGCAAAGCCATCCCGGGGCGCCTCGGGCTTTTTGCGCAGAAGCGCTGACAACGCGGGAGGGCCGTCGCCCCATCTTGCAAACGCGCATGATCGGAGGCCTTCGGGCGCGTCCGATCGCGCGGCGCTGTCCTGAGTTTGTCGGATTATGCGTAAGCGTCGCACCAAAGGCGTTTCGAGAGCGGGCGGCG
>CAZJAY010000182.1:0-3902 GCA_964543915.1 uncultured Methylocystis sp.
GTCACGAAATCCGAGGAAAAAAAGATGGCGAGTTCAACAGCCGGTGCGCATGACCACCCCACGGGCCTGCGCCGTTTTCTCTTCTCAACCAATCACAAGGATATCGGTACGCTTTACCTGTTCCTTGCGGTCGTCGGCGGCATGGTGGGCCTGCTGATGTCGGTCGCGATCCGCGCCGAATTGATGCATCCGGGAATTTCCATATTCCCTGGCCTTGCCCAGATGCTTTATGGCGCTGATCCCTCGATGGCGGTCGACGCCGGCAAAAATCTCTACAATGTTATCATCACCGCCCATGGCGTGCTGATGATCTTCTTCATGGTCATGCCGGCGCTGATGGGCGGCTACGCCAACTGGTTCGTGCCGATCATGATTGGCGCGCCGGATATGGCGTTTCCGCGCCTCAACAATATCTCGTTCTGGTTCCTCGCCGTTTCGCTGATTCTGCTCGTGATGTCGCTTTTTGTGGAAGGCGCGCCGGGCATGATGGGCTTTGGCGGCGGCTGGGTGTTCTATCCGCCTCTCTCCGCGAATATCGGCCATCCAGGTCCGGCGATGGATTTCGTAATTCTGTCGCTGCATCTCGCTGGCGCCTCTTCTATCCTCGGCTCGATCAATCTGATCACGACGATCTTCAATATGCGCGCGCCGGGCATGACGCTGCATCGCATGCCTCTGTTCGCCTGGGCGATGCTCGTGACGGCGTTTTTGCTGGTCCTGACCCTGCCTGTGCTTGCTGGCGCGATCACCATGCTGCTGACGGATCGTAACTTCGGCACGATGTTCTATGATCCGCAGGGCGGCGGCGATCCGCTGCTGTTCCAGCATCTTTTCTGGTTTTTCGGCCACCCCGAGGTCTATGTGCTGATTCTGCCGGCTTTCGGCCTGATCAGCCATATCGTTTCGACCTTCTCGCGCAAGCCGGTGTTCGGTTACCTCGGCATGGCCTATGCGATGGTCGCGATCGGCTTCCTTGGGTGCATCGTGTGGGCGCACCACATGTATACGGTCGGCCTGTCGCTGAATGCGCAGCGTTACTTCGTCTTCGCCACGATGGTCATTGCGGTGCCGACCGGCATCAAGATCTTCTCGTGGATTGCGACGATGTGGGGCGGCTCGATTTCCTTCCGTGCGCCGATGATCTGGGCGATCGGCTTTATCTTCGTCTTCACCATGGGCGGCGTCACTGGCGTGGTTCTCGCCAATGCGAGTATCGATCGTCAGTTGCACGAGACCTATTACGTCGTCGCGCATTTCCACTACACCATGTCGCTGGGAGCGGTATTCGGAGTCTTCGCGGGCTTCTATTACTGGTTCCCGAAAATGACCGGCTACATGTATGATGAGCGTCTGTCGAAGTTGCACTTCATGATGCTTTTCATCGGCGTAAATCTGACCTTCTTCCCGCAGCACTTCCTCGGTCTTGCGGGCATGCCGCGCCGTTACATCGATTATCCGGACGCCTTTGCGATGTGGAACTACCTCTCGTCGATCGGCGCGTTTATCGGAGCGATCAGCATGCTGGTCTTCTTCTACACGGTGATTGAGGCCTGGGCGCGCAAGCGCGAAGCCGGGGCCAATCCGTGGGGGCCGGGCGCGACGACGCTGGAATGGACGTTGCCGTCGCCGCCGCCTTTCCACCAGTTCGAAACGTTGCCGCGCATCACCGGCGGGGAGCATTGATCGGCTAACCATGATCGTCGTCGGTGGGGTCTTTATGATCCCGCCGGCAAAATGTGAGCAGGCGCGCCACAAACGGCTCAAACGCCGGAGACGCGACAGCGCAGGGAAGACGGAAAAGACGATGAGCGACGTATCCTTTCTGGATCAGGGACAGTCGCCGCGGATCTCGGCCGCGGCGCCGTCGGATTATCTGCGTCTGCTCAAACCGCGCGTCATGTCCCTTGTCGTTTTCACTGCGCTCGCGGGCCTTTTGCTGGCGCCCGTGCCGCCGCATCCGCTCATCGCTTTTGCAGCGCTGCTTGCAATCGCGGTCGGCGCCGGCGCGTCGGGCGCGTTGAATATGTGGTATGACGCCGACATCGACCTCAAAATGACCCGCACCCGCGCGCGGCCGATCCCGGCCGGGCGCGTCGATCCCGAATCGGCGCTTGTTTTCGGCGTCGTACTGTCCGTCTTATCCGTGTTCACCCTCCGGGTCTTGTCGCACTGGTTCGCGGCCGCGCTGCTCGCCTTCACAATTTTCTTCTATGTCGCCGTCTATACGATCTGGCTCAAGCGCTGGACGCCGCTGAATATCGTCATTGGCGGCGCAGCGGGCGCGCTGCCGCCGATCGTTGGTTTCGCCGCCGCGACAGGCGAAGTGAATATCGCGAGTCTCGTTCTTTTTGCGATCATCTTTATCTGGACGCCGCCGCATTTCTGGGCGCTCGCGATCCTGAAGATCGACGATTATGCTGCGGCTGGCGTGCCGATGCTTCCCAATGTCGCGGGGCTTAACCGCACCCGTCTCGAGATTCTCCTTTACACGCTTGTGCTGGCGCCGCTCGGCGTTGCGCCGTGGCTTATGGGTTTTGCTTCGCTCGCCTATGGGCTCGTGTCGATTGGCGCGGGCGCCGCGATCGTCTATTACGCCTGCGCACTTTATCCTAGCCACGACGAGACCGCGCTGCGCCGCGCCGCCGGGCGTATGTACGGCTATTCGATTTCCTATCTTTTTGTTCTCTTTTTCGTTCTTGTGGTCGAGCGGGCTCTTCATCTTATCGCAGTGATCTGACGAGGCGGACGCGACATGGACACTGACGGGCGAGGGGCACAGGCTGAGGCCGGCAAGGAGGGAACAGTCCTCTCACCGGAACAGAAACGCGCCCGTCGAGCGCGAAACATTGCAATCGGCGTCGGCGTCTCCCTTCTCGTCGTTCTGTTCTACGCCGTGACCAGTGTCAGACTGGGCTGCGCGGTCGCCAAACGGACCATCTGAGCGCATCATGACCGAGCAGACTCCCATTGCGGGACGCAAACGCCGAAATATCGCGGTTATGCTGATCGCGGGATCGGCGGCGATGCTGCTTCTTTCCTTTGCTTCGGTTCCGCTTTACCGCGCGTTCTGCGCCGCGACCGGTTTTGGCGGCACGCCGCAGAAGGCCGCAGCCGCCGGGACGACGACGCCCGGAACCCGCGTTCTGACCGTGCGCTTCGACGCCAATGTGGCGCGCGATCTGCCCTGGCGGTTCGAGCCGGAGGTTACCAGGATTTCCCTTCGTACCGGCGAACCGGTGACGGTTTATTACCGGGTTGAAAATCGCGCCGATCACGAAACGAGCGGCCAGGCGGCCTATAATGTCAGCCCCGACCAGGCTGGCGCCTTTTTTGTTAAAATAGCCTGCTTCTGTTTCGACGAAAAGCGACTCGGGCCGCATGAAACGGCGGAATGGCCGGTGGTTTTCTATCTCGATCCGGCGCTCGAAAACGAAGAATCGATGCGCCGCGTCGCCGAAGTGACGCTTTCCTATTCATTTTTTCCGACCCGTGCGACCGCGAAATCGACAGGCGGCGCGGCGCTGGTCGAAAAACCAAAATCCTGATCGCCCGCGCGGCGAGACGAATGGAAGAACACGGCCGCTCGACGGCCGAACGATGAGGAAGAGAAAAGATGGCGCAGGGACACGCGAAACCCGGACATGATTACCATCTGGTCGATCCGAGCCCGTGGCCGATCGCCGGCGCCTTCTCGGCGCTTGTTATGGCGATTGGCGCGATCATGTGGATGGCGCAGCACAAGGGGTCGCCGATCTTCGGCATCCCCTTTGGCGGAACGATCTTCTTCGTGGGCTTCGCCTGCGTGCTTGGCGTGATGTACGCGTGGTGGAGCGATAGTGTCCGCGAGGCGCAGGTCGAGGGTCATCATACGGCGGGTGTGCAGTTGCATCTTCGCTACGGGA
>CAZJAY010000183.1:0-3886 GCA_964543915.1 uncultured Methylocystis sp.
CCCAAGCCCTCACGATCCGCCCGATCCGCTGGTGGGCGGCGGCGTCGACCTCGGAGCCGTCGTCTCCGAATTTCTGACGCTCGCACTCGACCCCTATCCGCGCAAGCCGGGCGCGCAATTCGTCGAGCCGAACCCTGAAAACCGTGCGGAGGCTTCGCCTTTCGTCGTGCTGCGCGGGAAAGCGGCCAACCCGTCGAAGACGTGAATTCCGACCGACGCGCGGCGCGCCATGTCTCGTCGCCTGCGTCCGCGCGAGGCCCTTGCGCGCGGCGACCGCAAATGGCAAGTCACGTCCCGTCGCGCGCCCGCGCTGAATGATCGGGCGGCCGGGCGCCAGGCAACGCCGGAAGCGTCGAAAAAACAGTAATTGGGGGGATTTCCGGTCACATGCCGCTGTCTGTTCGGATCGCGATCGACGCGATGGGAGGAGATTTCGGGCCGGCGGTGACTGTCGCCGGCGCGGCGCGCGCCCATGCGCGCCGACCGGATAGCCGTTTCCTTCTGATCGGCGATGAGACCGCGATCCGCGCCGAACTCTCGAAACACCCCGGGTTTGCGGCGCATGCCGATGTTCGCCATTCCGACGTAGCGATCCGGATGGACGACAAGCCGAGCCAGGCGCTGCGCTACGGTCGACGCGTCTCCTCGATGTGGATGGCGATTGAAGCCGTCAAGAAGGGCGAGGCCGATGTCGCGGTTTCGGCCGGTAACACCGGCGCGCTGATGGCCATGGCGAAAATCTGCCTTCGGATGATGTCGCGGATCGATCGGCCGGCGCTCGCCTGTCTGTGGCCGACGCTGCGCGGCCAGTCCGTGGTGCTCGATGTCGGCGCCTCAATGGGCGCCAACAGCGCGCATCTCGTGGATCTGGCGATCATGGGATCGGCGATGGCCAGCATCATCATGGACCTCGAACGACCGACGGTCGGACTCCTCAACGTAGGGGTGGAGGAAATCAAGGGCGTCGAGGAAGTTAAGGGCGCGGCGCAAATCCTGCGCGACAGCAATTTGCCCGGGCTCGACTACATCGGCTTCATCGAGGGCGACGGGATCGGCGCGGGCGCGGCCGATGTCGTGGTGACGGAAGGCTTCACGGGCAATATTGCGCTCAAGACGGCGGAAGGCACGGCGCGCCAGATCGCCGCCTATCTGCGCCAGGCGATGGGCGGCTCCCTTCTCGCAAAACTCGGTTATCTTCTCGCGCGCGGCGCTTTCGGCGAGTTGCGCGGCAGGATGGACACGCGCGCCATCAATGGCGGCGTTTTTCTGGGACTCGAAGGCATCGTCATCAAGAGCCATGGCGGCATGGATGCCGTTGGTTTCGCGCGCGCGGTCGAAATCGGCTATGAGATGGCTCGCGCCGATCTGCTGAACCGCATTCGCGGCACGGTCGAACTGGCGCATCAGCACGACCTCCCGACGACCCCGTCCTCCCAGCAGGAACCCGCGCCTTGACGATCGAAACTCCCCGGTTGCGCGCCGTCGTCCGCGGCGTCGGCGCCTGTCTGCCGAAAAGGCTTGTGACGAACGACGAACTCGCCAAACAGGTCGATACGAGCGACGAGTGGATCGCCCAGCGCACCGGCATCCGCCAGCGCTACCTCGCCGGGCCGGGCGAAACGACGTCCACGCTTGGCGAAGGCGCGGCGCGCGCCGCGCTCGCGGAAGCGGGACTTGCGCCGGACGACATCGACCTCGTCATCGTCGCCACCTCGACGCCCGACTGGACCTTTCCCTCGACAGCGACGCAGATCCAGGCGGCGCTGGGCATCGTCCATGGCGCAGCCTTCGATCTTCAGGCGGTCTGCTCCGGCTTCGTCTTCGCTGTCGCCACGGCCGAAAAATTCCTGCGCTCCGGTTCGCATCGACGCGCGCTCGTCATCGGCGCCGAGACATTCTCGCGCATCATCGACTGGGAAGATCGCACGACCTGCGTGTTGTTCGGCGATGGCGCCGGGGCCATCGTGCTCGAAGCGTCTCCCTCGAAAGGCGGTCTCGACGAACGCGGCGTGCTGACCACGCATCTGCGTTCCGACGGCCGACACATCGCCAAGCTGCATGTCGACGGCGGGCCCTCCGCGACACAGACGGTCGGCCAACTGCGCATGGAAGGGAAAGAAGTCTTACGATTCGCCGACTGCCAGGTCACCGACGTGGTCGAGGACGCTTTTGCGGCGACCGGGCTCACCGCCGATGATCTCGACTGGTTCGTGCCGCATCAGGCGAACCGCCGCATCATCGACATGTCCGCGCACAAACTCGGCATCGCGCCGGAAAAGGTCGTCGCCACCGTGCATCTGCACGGTAACACCTCGGCGGCGAGCGTGCCGCTGGCGCTCTCGGTCGCCCGCGCCGACGGGCGGATCAAGGATGGCGACCTCGTCATGCTCGAAGCGGTCGGCGGCGGCTTCACATGGGGCTCGGCGCTCATCCGCTGGTGAGCGATCCCGGCTCGTGACCGCCGACATCGATAATCGCCATTTCGGGGCTATCGCGGAGAACTACCGCGCTTTTCGGCCTGCATATCCCGATGCACTCTTCGACTTCCTCGCCGCGCAGGTTGATCGCCGCGACCTCGCGTGGGATTGCGGAACCGGCAGCGGACAATCGGCGGCGGCGCTGGCGAAACGCTTTCGCCGCGTGCGCGCGACCGACTCCGATCCCCGCCAGCTCGCGGCGGCGATCCACGCGCCCAATATTGATTATGCGCTCCTGCCGGCGGAGGCGGACGCCGGTCTCGACGGCGTCGTCGATCTGATCACCTGCGCCTGCGCAGTCCACTGGTTCAACCTCGACGCTTTCTACGCCACAGCCCGCCGCGCGCTGCGGCCTCGTGGAGTCATCGCCGTCTGGACCTATGACTGGCCCTGGACCGGGGCGTCGGCTGTCGACGCAGCGATGCGGCGTCTGAAGGACGATGTCCTCGGCCCCTGGTGGGGACCGGAATCCGCCTATTATTTCGGACGCTATGAAAATCTGCCCTTTCCCTTCACGGAAATCCCCTGCCCGGCTTTCACCGTCGAGATTGCGCAGAAGCCGGATGATTTGCTTGGTTTTGTGGGCACCTGGTCGGCTGTGACACGCTACAGGGATCGTCTCGGGCAGGACCCGCTGGCGGCTGTCCAGGACGAACTGACAATGGCGTGGCGCGCGCGCCCTCCCGCCCTCCCGCTACGCATTCCGCTACATCTGCGGATGGGACGCCAGCCTGACGACGCGTCTTGACAAGCCGCGTCCGGCCATGCGCCAAACGGCCATGGCCAAAGCCCGCTCCGCCGCCTTCGTCTGCCAGAATTGCGGCGCCGTCTCCTCCCGCTGGCAGGGCAAATGCGAAGCCTGCGGCGAATGGAACACGCTCGTCGAGGAAATCGCGGAAGGCCCGGCCGCCTTCCGTCCGGGACGCGGACGGGCGCTCGAACTTGAGGGCCTCGCGGGCTCGGACAAGCCGGCCGAGCGCATCGCGACCGGCGTCGCCGAGTTCGACCGGGTGACGGGCGGCGGCTTTGTGCCGGGATCGGTCCTGCTGCTCGGCGGCGAACCCGGCATCGGCAAATCGACGCTGCTGATCCAGGCCTGCGCCGCGCTGGCCCGCGCGGGCCAAAGGGTCATCTATATTTCGGGCGAAGAAGCGGTCGCGCAGGTCCGTCTGCGGGCGGGTAGCCTCGTGCTCGCCGACGCGGCCGTCGAACTGGCCTCGGCCACCCAGGTCGAGGATATTCTCGCCACCTGCGCCACGGGCCGGCGCGCCGCGCTGATCGTGATCGATTCGATCCAGACCATGCACACGGACGTGGCCCCCTCGGCGCCTGGCACGGTGACCCAGGTTCGCGCCAGCGCGCAGGCCCTGCTGCGCCATGCGAAATCCACAGGCTAGACCATAATTCTC
>CAZJAY010000184.1:0-3885 GCA_964543915.1 uncultured Methylocystis sp.
GTAAAGGGCGATTTGGCGTCGATGGCGTCATTGATGACCGCTACAAAGGATTCAAAAAGCTTTTCGAGATGGTCGATGAGAAGCCGGTTCGTCAGCGCTACGGCGGCCTGTGAAGCGAGCGATTCGACGAGCGCCTGATTTGCGGGAGAGAAAGGGACGACCGCGCCCGTCGCCGGGTCGATAGCGTTGACGAGCTGTATGATCCCGATGATTTCGTTTTCGTGATTCTTCATCGGCACGGCGAGCAATGACCGCGTACGATATTCGAGCTGCGCGTCCATCAGACGCGGACCCGTGAAAACGGTGTCATCGCTTGCGTAAACGTCCGGGATGTTGATGGTGCGATGTGCGTGAAAACAGCAAGTCGCGACCTTGTCGCGCACGGGCGCGCCGTTTTCAAAAAGAGCGAGCGGCGCCGCGTCGACAGGAACGCCGACAGCCGGACCTTCATGGAGAGCAAGACTTTTATTGCGCAGAATCTCGAATGTCAGAAAGCGGTCGTCCGTGACGCGGTAGAGCGTTCCGCCGTCGGCGTTGACGATATCCTGGGCGCTTTCGAGGATCCGTTCGAGAAGCCTGTTGATGTCCCTTTCACCGGAAAGGGCAGCGCCGCTCCCGAGCAATCTGTCGAGGATCGGTGCAGTTGGCGGATTCTCGGGATTCGACATGCGGGGGCTCCCGGCCATCGCGCTGTGAGGAAAAATAGCATAAGCTTGACAATAAATCGGAGCGAAGCGGTTTTCCAGCGGCCGGGCGCGGCGATAGCGAGCAGGCCGTCGCAGTCGCCGAGCGCGGCCCCGCCGCGATCAGAAGTTTTGGTCAGGCGCGCGTTTCAGGGCGGCGTTTCTTCATGAGTCGGCTGCTTGCCGCTTCCGGTCCATCAATGATCCTGAGGCGCGATTTTTATGATAGAGTGTCGGGCGGAAGGAGTTGCGTCGGCGCGCGATCGCGGCGACGCGGCGGAAACGTGGAGGGCGCGATGCGGCGGAGAATGTTGGTCGTGATCGCCGGCGTCGCGGCCGGGACGATGTTCGGCATGGGCGTCGCCGGAGCTGCGGAGAGCGACTGGCGCAATGACGTGCCGCCGCCCTTGCAGGGCTTCGCCGATGCGATCGCGCCTGTGGTTTCCCCCGAACCGCGCACGGCGACGAGCGATACAACCTGCGACCACGGCTACCCCTATTCGGGCAGCAACAGCTATTTCCGGCGACCGCTTGCGACTTTCCGCCATAGTGAGCCGCTTGGCGCATTGTTCGGCTACCATCGCGCCGATCCGTGCTGAAACGACCGCATCACACCATGTTTGTGTCGGAGCTGCGTCTGAACGCCTCGCCTGTCCGCCTCGTTTTGCGTAAAAATCACAAGGTCGTTATGGCGCTGCGCGGTCTGTGCGTCTGCCTTCTGATCCTTCAGGCGCAACCGACGCTTGCGCAAATGGCGGGGGCGGCGGGAGGCCCTGCCGCGACGATGGGCGGCGCGGGAAACGCCAATCAGGGCGGCGCGGTTGCCACTTTTGGCGCAAGCCCGCCGCCGCGGCCCTTCACCGGCGCGCCGGGCGCGCACAATTACAATATGGGCGGCGGCTTTTACGGTCGTTCGCTCAGCGCGCCCGCCGCGGCGCCCGTCTACAGCTATTCCGGCGCTTCAGGCGCGGCGGCCGGCACCTCTGGCGGCGCGCCCCGCATGGGCGCGGCCGATGATTTCAATTCGATGGGCGATATGCGTTAGAACCGGTCGATCGGCCGTGCAATCAGGCGCCCATCGCGATCCGCGCCACCCCGGCGAGGATCATGCCATTGAAGCCAAGAAACATGGCGACCGCCAGCACCGTCACCGCCTTGCTCTCGAGATCATGTTCCCTGTCCATGGCTGTCTCCTTGTCGCTTGAGGGGGGCGTCCTTGTTCGATGGAGGCAGACTAGCGGACGACCCGAGCCGGCGACGTGCGCTGGCGCACGCGCCGCGACGGGCGCCGCATCGGCGAAATTTCTGTTAAAAATAGCGTCGATAACAGAAAACCTTCGGAGACCGATTGTCCATGAACGCGTCTTTTTCCCGCCTCCTGTGCGCTTGCATCATCTTCGTTCTGATCCCGGCCGGCGCCGCCCGCGCGGGCGCCTTCAAATGTAACTTTCCCGATCAGCCGCCGATGGTGATCGAACTCGCCTATCCGAACCCGCCCACGGTAACCATGGACGGGCAATCCTATGAGCTTCGAAACACCGCCTTGCCGGTGATGATCGCGACGATCGGCGGCGCTTCCTACGAATTTGGCATCAAGAATTACGGCGCGACAAACAGCACGCTGCCGGCGAAGCTCGAAATTCGTTCAGGTGGCTGGGGCGGATCCGGCCAGGTTTCCTATTCTCAAAAGACCGTCTGCACCCGGTTGAAATAATTTCCCTGGCGGCTGCGTCCCGCTACGCGGTCGGCCGCCCGGGCGGCCCGCCGCCACCGCCTGCGCAAATTATCCGCTTTCTGTTCTGATCGGACAAAGCAGCCTGCCGCAGGAATGCGTCGCGGCCACCGAGTCGTCTCGCGCATCGGCGCCGCCGCGTCGAAGGCCCTCAAACCTGGCCCGAGGTTTGCTGGGGACTTCGCAGGTCCTCGCGTCCGGTTACAGAACCACGGGTGCGCGGGGGGATTGGAGGGCAACCATGAAGATGTTGTTCGCACGCGCCTGTTTAACCAGCCTGCTGGCAGGGACAGTCCTTTGCCTGCCGGGCTCAGCCCTGGCCGAATCCGCCGACACGTCCGGCCCGACGGCGACGAAGGGTTTGGAATCGACCGATTTCTACGATGCCCGGGGCCGCCTGATCGGCAGCCGCACGCGGATCGGCGACGCAAGCTATCTGACGACGCCCGACGGACGCGTCGTCGGCGTTTCGACGACAGTCGATGGCCATCGTGTTTTCAAAAGCTACTAGGCCGTTCGGGGGCGCTGCTGCGCGAAACATGCGGCATGCCCGAAAAAGCGGCTTTCCGGCGCAAACCGGCGCGTCGTTGTCGACGCGCCAGAAAACGAAACGAGGTCGTTTATGGCTCATATCGTTTTTTACGAAAATCCCGCATCTGCGGACTGCGCCCGCCACACGGCCGAACTGATGGCCTGCGGGCATGAGGTCGAAGCCCGGGATCTGACCCGGGAAGCGTGGAGCGTTTCGAGTCTCCGTCCCTATTTCGGCGAGAGACCGGTGAGAGACTGGTTTGATCCGGCCGCGCCGCGGGTTCGTTCCGGGGAGATCCGGTTCGATGAACTCACGCCGCAGATGGCGCTGGTGATGATGATCCTCGATCCTGGGCTGATCAACGCGCCCTTGCTGCGGATCGGCAGTCACTGTGAGGTCGGATACGATCGGGATCGTCTCGCCCGCTTTATAGCCGCACCCGGCGCGCGGCCGCATTGACGCGCGCCGGAGCCGAAAAAAGGATGCTGTCGTCACATGGACGGCGGCGTCCTTCGCTCATCATCCGTCCGATCCCCGCGCCAGGGCCAGCGCCCGTCAATCTCAACTTCCATCGCCCAACTCATGACGGTGCGGATCATGACGATTGCCCCAAGGACCAGGACGTCGAGTAGTTCCGGATGTGCGACGGATACAGTTCGGATGATGTCGCCGCCAACGAGAAACTCAAGGCCGAGCAATAGCGAGCGGCCAACATTCTTTCGGTAAAGCCGGATCGAAGACTCGCCGCGCAAAACACCGAGCAGATAAGCGCCCGTTGAGACGACCGCGCCAATCAGAATCACGGTGACGCCGCCGACGTCGACAAGCAATCCGGCGAAGTGGATAAAATCCCTTATTTTCTGTGCGTCATCAATCAAGAACGAATCCTGTGGCGGGCGATAGGATCGCGGTTCGCGACGCTGCGGGATCATTCCGTT
>CAZJAY010000185.1:0-3876 GCA_964543915.1 uncultured Methylocystis sp.
ACGGACGTCCTTAGCCTGACGTCGGCCTTCGCCATTCTTGCGCTGGCGGGCTTTGTCACGATGCGCGCGGATGAACATCGCCGTCAAAGTGCGGCGTCGCTTCGGCACACGCTCATGGTAGAGAGCGCTCTGCAGCGATTTTCAGGGGCGCTTCGGCGCGCGGAGAGCGAAGAGCGCGGCTATCTCCTGACGCGCGACCCGCACTATTTCGACGCGGGCGAGGATTCAATCAGCCGTATCAACAAGGAATTCGACAGCCTGTCGAAACTTGTTGCAGCGAATCCTGCCCAGAACGCGCGGCTTGCGCAGATTCGCGCGACCCTCCAGCAGCGTCTCAATCTGCTGACCGCCAAAGTCGATCTGATGAAAGAGGAGCGCTTCAGAGAGGCGGTCGATCTCGTGCGCGGCGGCGTGGGCAAAAAGATGATGGATGAGATCGACGGGCTGGCGTCAGAGATGATCGCCGAGGAGGAGCAGTCCTACCGCGAGGATGATGAAGCCTTCGTCCAGGCCACTCAGTATCTCCAGACGGCCATCGGTTCGATGATCCTTGTCGTTATCGGCGTCGGCGCCTTCACGATCGCACTGACGCGCCGTCAGACCAATGAGCTCCTGGCGTCGGGCGAGTCGCTGCGGCTATCCTATGATCGTCTGATTGAGGAGACAGCGCGCCGGGAGGCCGCCGAAGCGCAATTGCGGCAATCTCAGAAGCTTGAAGCACTCGGCCAGCTGACAGGCGGCATCGCGCATGATTTCAACAATCTCCTGACGGTCATTGTGGCAAGCCTCAATCTGTTGCGTCGAAGGCTGGCGCGCGATGAGGGCGGCTACGAAGCACTTATCGACTCTGCGCTGGACAGCGCCGATAACGCCGCCAATCTGGTCAAGCGCCTGCTGGCCTTCTCGCGCATCCAGCCGCTTGCCCCCGCACCGCTCGATCTTGTCGCGTTCCTCCGCGGCATGTCGGCGATGCTCACGCGGACGCTCGGCGCGGGCGTGACGCTCGAAACCCTTCTCGGCGACAACCTTTGGTCGACGAAAGTCGACGCTAATGAATTGCAGAACGCGATGCTCAATCTGGCGGTCAATGCCCGCGACGCCATGCCGGAGGGCGGGACGCTGACCATCTCCGCGGGCAACCGCGTTATTCCTGCCGAGGACGCGACAGCGGATACGTTGCCGGCTGGTGACTATGTCGTGGTCGCTGTTGCTGACACGGGCGAAGGCATGCCGCCGGAAGTCGTCGCAAAGGCCTTCGATCCGTTTTTCACCACCAAACCGGTTGGAAAAGGAACAGGCCTCGGGCTTTCGCAGGTGCATGGTTTCGTCAAACAGTCCGGGGGGCATGTGCGGATCCGCTCCGCGCCGGGCGCCGGGACGACGATTGAACTTTACCTGCCGCGTTATGTGTCCGCAGACACGACCGAGGCGCCGCAGCCATCCGCCACGGGCGCCCTGCCCGCGTGAGCGCGCCATCGCGACCCGATCATGCGCCGCGCGCGCTGTCCCTCGGAGCGCGGCTGTCGCTGCTCCTCGGGGCCGTCCTCGCGGTCGGACTCGCGGCGGGTCTCGGCGCCCTGCTCCTTCATGCCGAAACGCGTATTCGGAATGAGACTGAGGCCGCCATGCGGCTCGCGCGCGAACTGGTGGAGACGCGCCTGCCGGAAATTCGCGCGGCCAGTGATCCCCGCGCGGCTCTCGCCCGTCTCGCCGACGACACGACGAGACTGCGCCATGTGAAGGTCAGTCTCCTCAGCCAGGCCGACGCCGCAGCGGAGTCGGGCGCGGATAGGCGACCGCCGGCGCCGGACTGGTTTCTTCGCCGGGTCACGCCGCCCGCGCCAGCCATTCGGATCGACGCGCCGGGCGATACGATCCTGGTGGCGGCCGACCCTGCGGACGAAACCGGCGAAGTCTGGCAGGAGATCGTCTGGCTCGCGATCGGCGCGCTCGCTGTCGCGATGGTCGCCTTTGGTCTCGTTTCCTTCGCCGTAACCCGCACGTTACGTCCGGTGACGACGCTGTCGGCGGCGCTCAGCAGTCTCGAACGCGGCTGCTTTGACATTCGCGCGCCCACAGAAGGCTCACCCGAATTCACGATGATCGCGGAGCGCATCAACGCGCTCGCAACAACGCTCGAAAAACTCGACGCGGAAAACCATCGGCTCATTCAACGGATGATCCAGGTGCAGGATGACGAGCGACGCGATATCGCGCGCGATCTTCATGATGAAATGGGGCCTTTTCTCTTCGCCGTTCGCGCGGCTATCGGCGGGTTCTCGCGAAGGCTCGCGGCGGCGGACGCAACGCCGGACGCCCTCGGCGCCGACTGCGCGCGCATCGACCGACAGATTGCCGCGCTCCAGGAAACCAACCGCCGTATTCTGGGACGTCTGCGTCCCGCCGCTCTTGAAGAAATGGGACTGGTCGACGCGTTGCGCGCGCTCGTGGCGGGTTGGCGTCAAACCCGTCCCAATGTTGAAATCACGCTCACGAGCCTTGCGCAAATGCATATTGTCGATGAAACGACAGCGCTGACCGCCTATCGCGTCGTCCAGGAGGGCTTAACAAACGCCCTCCGTCATTCGGACGCAACGCATATCGCGGTCATGGTCGCCCTCGATGCGGATGTCCTGCGGATCGATGTCGAGGATAATGGCCGGGGTCTGCCCGATCCGGCGCGGGGCGGCGCTTACGTCGGCCTCGGTCTGCGCGGCCTCGCCGAGCGGGTCGCGGCGCTTGATGGCGCGCTGACGGTCGAAAACGCGCCGACGGGCGGCGCGCGTCTCGTCGCCCGTCTCCCGCTTCGCCCCGGACCCGACGTATCGACTTGATCCCACCCGGCAAAGCGGCCATTTAGAAGCGCATGAAGCGCATCCCTCTCGTCGCCCTCATGGTTCTCGTCGCCGGATCCGCGACGGCCGAGCCTGTGACGATCGGCGTCGGCGTGCTGCGTCAGCCGCATACGCGGGAAACGCTCTCCATTCTCGATATCCCCGCTGACGATGACGGCATCGCCGGCGCACGGCTCGGCGCCGCTGACAACAATACGACAGGAAAATTCACCAATCAGAGATTTGACGTCGTCGACGCGCAAGTCGAGGACGATGCGATGGCCGCGCTTGATCGGCTGCTCGCCCAAGATATCAAATTCATCATCGCCGATCTGCCGCCGGACGTCCTCATTGCGGCTGCGGACGCGGCGCGGGGCAAGGGCGCGCTGATCTTCAATATTTCTGCGCCTGACGAGCGGCTACGGGAAGCAGACTGCCGCGCGAATGTGGCGCACATCGCGCCGAGCCGGGCGATGCTCGCCGATGCGCTGGCCCAATATCTCGTCTGGAAAAAATGGCCGCGCTGGCTGCTCATCCGGGGCGCGCATCCCGAGGATGAATTGCTGGCGCAGGCCTATCGCCGCGCGGCGAAAAAATTCGGCGCAAAAATCGTCGAGGAACGCGTTTACAGCGATCCCGGAGCCGGTCGTCGCAGCGACTCCGGTCATACGCAAACGCAACGAGAGATGCCGTTGCTGACGCAGAGCGCGCCCGCCTACGATGTGCTGCTCGCCGTCGATGAAAATAATGTGTTCGCCGGCTATCTGCCCTATCGCACGTGGGATCCACGGCCCGTCGCCGGATCGGCGGGACTATACCCGACGAGCTGGGACCCGGGGCACGAGCAATGGGGCGCACAGCAGCTTCAGAACCGTTTCATGCAGCTTAATCGGCGTCCGATGAATGCCCGCGACAACGCCGCCTGGCTGGCCATGCGGATGATTGGCGAGGCTGCAACACGCACCGCTTCTGATTCGCCGGAAAAAATACGCGCCTTCATGACGTGCGGTTATTTTTCAATGGCCGCCTTCAAGGGCGTGCG
>CAZJAY010000186.1:0-3843 GCA_964543915.1 uncultured Methylocystis sp.
GAGCAAGAGCCAGAAGAGGCGTCCGACTATGGCGCCGACGGCGACACAGACGAACAGCAGATAGGGAAGCTCGAGCCGGGAAACGCCAATGACGGCGCGTGCGCACAGCGCGCCAAGGACGCCGATAATGGCGCTGAGCAGCCACGCAGGAAAATAGGCGCCGAAAATCGCAAGCGTCGGCGCGCCGCCGGAGCAGCCGCCAAGCAAACTTGCCATGAGCACAGGACAGATCAGGGCGCTGCCGCGACGGTCCTGTGAATATGCTTCTTCCATAGTTACGCTCCGCAAGACACCGCGATTGTAATCATTCCGCAATGACAAACAACAAGCCGGTCATGGACCCTTTATGCGGGCGATCGTCGCCCGGTTAAATATAATAAAATCAACGCTTAGTGGGAGACCTCGATCCGCTGGCTCCGCACGCCATGACAGCAACAGGCCGGAAAAGAACGCTGCGATCGGCCATTTCACTCCGTCCTGGGTCGCCCCCCCCTGGGTTGGATGAATGTCCCGCGCGGCCCCTCAACGGGACGCAACGCATGTCACGCGGAGCCCCGTGCGGTTATCCCACCGAAGAAACGACCATACGAAGAGACTTCGCTCGTCAATACCGGTTACTGACCCTTTGTCCTGTTCCAAGGATCGATCAGCGCAACGCCGCAGCCCGCGTAGTCGCCCGTGTTGCGAGTGGCCACGCGGGCGCCATGGGCGCGGGCGATAGCGACAATCTGGCTGACAGGTCGCCCGGCGGCGATCACAGCCCAGGCGTCGAGCGCGGTACGACGGCGACCGACCGGCAGAATCGCGAGGCCGCGCCGCAATTCGGCTTCGCCAACCGCCGTAAAATAGACGCGAGGCTCAGGACTCATTGATTGAGGTCGACGGCGACAGCTGCTGCGATACGCTTTCAGATGCGTAGAGTTGATCATAATCCGTTGCGCTTTTGGCCCTTCCGCTGCAAGGGACGCAAAAATACGATCGAATACGCCCATGCGGCTCCAGCGTGTGAAGCGATTATAAAGGGTCTTGTGCGGAGCGTATCCTTTCGGCGCGTCCTTCCATTGCAAGCCATGGCGAACAACATAGACAATCCCGCTGACAACGCGCCGATCATCCACGCGTGCGAGGGGAAAGAATGGCGAGATGCGGGACATCTGCTTTTCACTCAATAAAAACAGATCGTTCACGGACGTCTCCGCAGATCAGAGGCCTCTTTTGAACCATGAACCAATCAAAATTACTGGGTCCTGAGCCTGAAATTATGTAACCTTATCCAGGCCAGCCCGAAATTCTTTAGCCTGACTGGTTTAGGATGGATAATCCATGTAACCTGATAAGCCGTTAAGGTGGAGGGTCAGTCCTGTGAGCAAGAAAATCGGCGCAGACGGATAAAATGGCCGGGGAACCGCCTCTGTCGCTACGGCCGCTGGCTTACGGTTTGGAGCTGGCTGCCAGGGGCAACAGAACCGCCTGCTTTTTTTTTACGGGGGCGGCGGCATTGATGGCGAGAGAACAGACAGTTGGATACACAAGGCTAGCGATCCGGACTAGTCCAACAGAGAATGGTGGAGTAGGCATATGACGGCAGCGTCAATTTTTGTGACGACGACATCTGCGGCGTCGCGCGGAAGAGCAAAGCTTGCGAGAACACCTGCTTATTCCGGGCCGGATTCATTCGCAAAATTTCTTGAGCGAATCCTCAAATATCCCGATCACGCCAGCATCACGGTCAAAGATCTCCTCGGTGGATTGGAAAGTCGCGCTTTCGGCGTTCCGCTGGCAGCCCTGTCCGCATGTGAGCTTGTACCTGTGCCGATTCCAGGATTTAGCCTCGTAATTTCGATCCCCATGGCCGCAATCGGCGCGCAGATGATCATCGATCGCGAACGTCTGTCCCTTCCGAAATCGTTGCTTGATCGCCGATTGCAATGTCGTTCTGTGAAGAAGATCGTCCGGGCGATTCTGCCGGCTGTTCGTCGTATTGATCGGCTGGCGCGAGACCGGGCGTCAATTGTGACAGGAACTGTTGGTCGCCGGCTCGCGGGCGTTTCCGTGTTTCTGCTCGCCTTGCTTATAGCGCTGCCTGTGCCCGGCACGAATGCGCCCCTTGCCGCGACAGTGTTTGTTATCGCAATGGGCCTGATCCGTGGAGATGGTCTACTGATCGCAGCCGGCCTTGTTCTCACGGTCGTGGCGACGGCGTTGATGGGTGGAGCGGCGCTGGCGTTGGCTGGTGTGGTTTTTGGCGCGTAATTTGGTCATACCGCGCACCAAAGAATTATTCCGGAGCGGGCTCCTTCGGCCGAGGGAGTGAGGGGATTCGTTGGAATGACTCTCTGTTGAGATGAAACGGCCTCTGTTGTAACCTTCCTCCTCGCCGATGAGAAGCGTTGGAGTTTGTTTTGACACCTCACCCCGAAACCTCGGCAGGTTCCCGCGATCTTCGGGAAAGTCTGATCTTTTTCGCGGTAGCGACAATCGGAGCCGCCGCGTTCGAGGCGGCGCTCGTTCCCGGGCTAGTGATTGGCGGGGTCGCGTGGCTTGGGCCGCGCGCGGTTGCGCGGCTTCACACGCGCGGAAAATCGAAGAGATTCGGACGAATCAAGCTTGCAGAGGAAAATCGTCCGGGCGGCGCCCGATACGATGACAAGATGAAGTGGCGAACGCCACAGCTTACGACTTCCGCGATTAAAACCGTTACTTTTCGGGTAATCTCTTCGAGCCTCGATTTCGGCTGGAATTATTTTCTCCTTGGCGAAATCGCCGCAGCGGCGAGCCTGTCTGGCGTCTCGCTGATCGCAGCGCCGACATTTTATTTCGTTCACGAAACGCTCTGGGGCCGGATCAAGTATGGGGGCGCGGTCAAATCGGATGCGAATAAGGCCTTCCGGATTCCGGATGATATTGGCAACCTGAGGGTCAGCCGGGCGATCGCCAAAACAGTGACGTTCCGCCTGTTCGCTACAGCCTCTGAATTCGGCGTAAATTACTTCGTTGTTCGGGATTTCTGGCTGGCGATAAATCTCTCCGCATTTAGCGTTGTTGTGGGGCCTTTCGTGTATCTGGCGCATGAAAAGGCGTGGGAGCGTTTTGGCGGCGGTCGGAAAATCGACGTTAGTCCGGTTCCGAGCCGCCTGCCTGTGCGGCCGGCGCATTATAACTGCTAGAGAAAGGCGAAAAGCGGCTTATCTTTCGTTTTATTTATGTTCCGAATATCGCGATAATGCCGCTGGATTAACGCCATACCATAAATGCGCTCATGTTTGCGAACAGTGAAATGAGCTGTCGCAATATTCCGGAAATGGCGCAGGAACATTACATTGACGACAGTGCCAGTCGCCGCGCCAATGAGTGGCAGGGCCCCGAGCGCGAGAACTTCCACACAGGCGAGGCGTCCCTTGAGCGTCGTAAGATCTTCGCCGTAATAGAGGGCCGTCTCCGCAATGGACCGGAGTATGAGGATCGTTAAAAGCTATAATTCAATAAACGCGCCGGAAAGCCGAGCGCGCCACCGACACCATCGCCAATACCCGCCAGCAGCAATCCGCGTTTCGTTCAGGACGGCGCGAACGCGTTGCTGGCGTCGCCCGAATAATGCAGCACAGACAGTAGGCGATGGATTTTTCAATGGACCGCTTGGCGCGACGTTTAAGTGTTTCAGGCAGAGCCGCGATGGCTCGATCAAGCCCACCGCCGGCGATTGTTGCGTATTTTCCGGTCAATCCGCTTTTTCGAGGAGCAAAGCAGCCTGGGTCAGTTCGTCGAAATCTTCTGGCTTGAGCTTTAACGTCAGCGTCGAAGCAAAAGCGGCCTGACGGCGTTAAGGCTCGCAAGGATTGCCGA
>CAZJAY010000187.1:0-3841 GCA_964543915.1 uncultured Methylocystis sp.
CGATGCCTCCGTGCGCTTTCTCGCCGCCGATCTCGGCGAGAAGAACATCCGCGTCAATGCGATTTCCGCCGGCCCGATCAAGACCATGGCGGCGTCGGGCATCGGCGATTTCCGCTATATCCTGCGCTGGAACGAAGATAATGCGCCGCTCCGCCGCGTCGTCACGATCGAGGAAGTGGGCGAGACCGCCGTCTATCTGCTGTCGCCAATGTCGCGCGGCGTCTCCGGCGAAGTCCGGCACGTCGCCGCGGGCTATCATATCGTCGGCATGATGTATCCCGCCGCCGCGCCGTAAATGGCCGATCTGCTGGCGCTGCTGCCGCAGAAGTAAGAGGCGTTCGCCGACTGAGGCGTCGCTGGCCCGATTCCGGCGCGCGACGGTTATTGTCGTGCGGCGCGCAGCCTGTGTATGTTCGTCCGTCGTTGTGCCGGCGCCGCTCGCCGGTCGTCCGCCGGTCGATTGCATGCGCAAGCTTTCCTGCTTCCTGATTTGTTTGCGTCTGGCGTTCGCAATCCTCGTGGCGCTCGCGCCGTCCGTGGCGCATACGGACGAGCGGAGCCTCGTTTTCGCCGAAAACTGGACCGGGGATCTCGACGGTATTATCGCGCGTCGCACGCTGCGACTCCTGCTCCCCTACAGCAAAACGCTTTTTTTCATCGATCGGGGTCAGGAATTCGGCCTGCTCGCCGAAGTGGGGCGCGCGCTGGAGCAATGGCTCGACACGCGTCACAGCGATGGCGTGCTCCGCTTTCGCGTCATCATGATCCCGAAATCGCGCGAACAACTCGTGCCGGCGTTGCTGGCGGGCGAGGGCGATGTCATCGCCGGCGGCCTCGCCGTGCGGCCAGAATTTGCGGATCGGGTCGATTTCATTGAGCCATGGTTTCGCAATCAGAAAGAATTCGTCGTCACTGGTCCGTCGTCGCCCGATTACCGTACGCTCGACGATCTCGCCGGCTCCACGGCCCATGTGCGCGTGGCGAGCAGCTATGCCGCCAATGTCGCGGAACTTAACAAAAAACTTGCGAAAAAGAATCTGCGTCCGATCGAGGTGCATTGGGCCGACGGCAGTCTGAACGACGAGGACATGTTCGAATTCGTCAATGCCGGCATTCTGCCCTACGCCTTTGCGCATACGCATCTCGCCAGCATATGGACGCAGGTTTTGTCGAATCTGAAGGCGCGTCCGGATCTCCAGATCGGAGACGGCGAAGATATCGCCTGGGGCATCAGAAAGCATTCGCCGCGTCTCAAGGCCGAACTCGACGCTTTCGTAAAATCGCACGCCATCGGCACGACCTTTGGCAATGCGATTTTGCGACGCTATTACGCCGACACGCACATCATCAAAAACTCTCTTGCAAATGATGATGTCGAAAAATTCACCGCGCTTGCGCCGATCTTCCGGAAATATGGCGAGATCTATGGCATCGATTATCTGATGCTCGCGGCGCAGGGCTATCAGGAATCGGGGCTGGATCAGTCGAAGCGAAGTCCGCGCGGCGCTGTCGGCGTCATGCAGATGCTGCCGTCAACGGCGCGGGCGAATCCGATTTCTGTCTCCGGCGTCGAACGCGACGCGGACGCCAATATCATGGCGGCGGCCGGATATCTTCGTTATCTGCGCGATAATTTTGTTAACGATCCCGCGCTCGACGAACGCAATCGCATGTTGATGATGCTGGCCGCTTATAACGCAGGTCCCGGAAACCTGCGTGAGTTTCGCACGCTTGCGCGGGGAATGGGCCTTGATCCCGATTTATGGTTCGGTAACGTCGAACATGCGGCGGCCCGAAAAGTCGGGATTGAAACCGTTCAATATGTGGGCAACATCTATAAATATTATCTCGCCTATCGGTTTGTGATCGAGCGTGAGCGTAAACACGCGGAAGCGCGAGACCGCGAATTTATCCATCCGGCCGCGCCGCAGTTCCCGAATTCCGCCGCACGGCCCTGATGCGATCTCACAATCCTTCCGGCCGCCCCGCGACAGTCACGAGCAGATCGCCCGCTTCGAGCAGACGCCCGGCGGCGCGTTTGCAGTCGTCGAGCGTTACGGCGGCGATACGGCCGTTGCGTTCGTCGAGATAGGAAGGCTCGAAACCATCGAGCTGGAGATTGACGAGCTGGCTTGCGATTTTCGTCGACGTGTCGAAGCGCAGCGGATAGGAGCCGATCAGATATTTTTTCGCCTTGTCGAGTTCGTCCGCCTCCGGCCCGTCGGCGGCGAAGGCGCGAAACTGTTCCTCGATTACGCGGAGCGCTTCGCCGGCGCGTTCGTTCTTCGTTGCGGCGGCGCCGATCAGCATCGGGCAGTGATCATATTCATTGAGTTGCGAATAGACGCTGTAGGCCATGCCGCGTTTCTCGCGCACCTCGCGGAACAGACGCGAGGTGAAGGTCCCGCCGCCAAGAATATGGTTGGCGACAACGACGGCGAAATAATCGGGGTCGTTCTTCGTCACGCCCGGCCGGCCAAAACGGATCGTCGATTGCGGCACGTCGAGATCGACGATACGCCGCTCGCCGACGCCCTGGACAGCGATTGGCGCAACCGGGGAGAGGTCGTTGGCGCGTCCAAGCGCGCCAAAGGTCTCGTCCAGCTTCGTCGACAGCGTTTCGGGATCAATGGCGCCGACGACGGCGATTTTGAGATCCTTTGTCGAGAACAAACGTTCCCGCAGCCCGATGAGATCTTCGCGGTTCAGACTATCGATCGAGGCGAGATCGCCTCGCACCGGACGTCCATAGGGATGATCGGGAAACGCGGCTTCACGAAAGGCCCGAGCCGCCATGGCGTCCGGATCGTTGAGATCGCGCCGCAGTTCGGCAGCGAGCTGGCCGCGCACCCGCGCGACGTCCGTCGCGTCGAGGCGCGCGTCCACCAGAGCGAGTTTGAGCAGTTCGAAGGCCTTGTCGATGTTGCGCGCGAGGGTTTGCATATGTCCCGATATCGCGTCGCGGTCGCAGCCGAAGCCGAGGTGAATCGCGTGATCCTCAATCGCGCGATGAAAGTCGCGCGCGTCGAGCGGACCCGCCCCTTCGTCGATTGTCGCCGCCAACAGGGTCGCGAGTCCCGGTTTATCGTGCGGGTCCTGAGAGGCGCCGCCGCGCATCGCGAATTCGAGCGCGACGAGCGGCACGGCGTAGCTTTCAACAAGCCACGCCGTGAGCCCGCCAGGCGTGACGATCCGTTGCACATGTTCGGCGCGCGACGCCGTGGTGACGATTGGGGCGTGAGCGGTCATTCGAGTGTCCTGAAAGAGTGCGGGAAGCTGCGGGTCGCGCCTCAGGCGGGCTCCGGCAAAAGAAAGCCGGTTACGGCGCGCCGTTTGTCCAGCCATTTCTGCGCCGCCGTCGTCACGTCTGCGGCCGCGACGGCTTCCATACGGTCGGGCCATGCGACGACATCGGCGATGGTAAGGCCGGTCGCAAGGGCTTCGCCATACCAGCGCGCGAGCGAAACCTGGCTGTCCTGCGCATAGGTGGCGTCGGCGACAAGGCGCGTTTTCGAGCGCCGCAGACGCTCGGGATCGATCGGCGTCTCGACAAAGTTTTTCAGCGTCGCGTCGATGGCGGCGTCGAGCGCTTCGAGGCTGACGCCATGCGCGGGGGTCGCATAGACCCAGAAGCGCGTATCGTCGACCGCGGAGCCGGCGTAATAGGCGCCCGCGCTGACCGCAATTTTCCGGTCCACTACAAGCGTTTCGTAAAGGACGCTTGTCGCGCCTCCGCCATTATTATGCGCGTGCGTTGGCTGCGCCTCAGTCTCGACAGCCGCGGCTTTGCGGTATGAAGGCTCCTTTATGACGCGTTCATGCGCGGGCTGTTCTACCTTCT
>CAZJAY010000188.1:0-1427 GCA_964543915.1 uncultured Methylocystis sp.
TGCACGACCTGCATGGAGAAGCCGCATTGCGGCGCCTGCGGCGTGCCCTTCATGAACAGGACGACGTCATTGCTGTCGATTTCCTGTTTGATACGGGCGTTGGTGTCCTGCGACATGGTTTTTCCTTTCTTTCGGCGTTCAAGGCGCCGGAACGGTATTTACAGGATCAGGGCGCGCGCGTCGTCAGTGCGAGCGCGTGCAGTTCGGTGCCGAGCCGATCGCCGAAAGCGGCGTTGACAAGCTGGTGCTGGCGCACGCGCGGCAAGCCGCGAAAGCTTTCGGAAATGACCGTCGCGGACCAGTGATCATTGTCATTGGCGAGCGCAGTCAACTCCACCGTCGCATCAGGCAGGGCGGCCTTGATGAGACGTTCGATCTCGGCGGCGGGCATGGGCATGATCTGTCTTTTCCTTTCAGCGACTGGCGGCGAAAGCCGCATCGTCGCCCGACATATAATCGGGCAGGGGCGATTCGTAAGCCCGACGCAGTTCCGCCAACGGGATCGGGGCCGAGGATGGCAGCCTCAGGGCGTCCCCGCCCGTGACACCAATCGCCATGGCGGGCACCCCGCGCGCGACGGCGTCGCGCAGGATTCCGTCAGCCTCGCGCGCCGAGACGCTGGCGAGATAACGGCTCTGATCCTCGCCAAACAGGACCGCATGGGTCGGACCTTCCGGGAGGCGTTCGACTGTCGCGCCAAGCGCGCCGGCGAGAGCCATTTCCGCGAGCGCGATCGCCAGACCGCCATCGGCGAGATCGTGAACGCCGCGGGTTCGGCCCGAGAGGATCAGTTCGCGGACGAAATCGCCGTTGCGGCGCTCGGCGTCGAGATCGACCGGTGGCGGCGCGCCGTCGAGCCCGCCGAGAAGACTCCGCTGATAGGCCGATTGCCCGAGCCAGCCTTTCGTTTCGCCGATCAGGAGAATGACGTCGCCAACGGCCATGAAGCCCGTCTGCGCCGCCCGCGCGACATCGGCGATCACGCCGACGCCGCCAATCGCCGGAGTCGGCGGAATGCCCGCGCCCTGCGTTTCGTTATAGAGCGATACGTTGCCGGAAACGATCGGAAAGTCGAGCGCCCGCGCCGCCGCGCCAATGCCTTCGAGACAGCCGACAAACTGGCCCATGACTTCGGGCTTCTCCGGATTGCCGAAATTGAGATTGTCGGTCAACGCCAGCGGAGTCGCGCCGCGCGCGGTGATATTGCGCCACGCTTCCGCCACCGCCTGCTTACCGCCCTCAAAAGGATCGGCGGCGCAGTAACGCGCTGTGACATCGGTTGTGAGCGCAAGGCCTTTCGGCCCATCGCCGACGCGGATAACGGCGGCGTCGCCACCCGGCTGACGGACGCTGTTGCCGAGAATGAGGTGATCATATTGCTCCCAGATCCAGCGTTTCGCGCAAAGATCGGGGGTCGCGAGCAAGGT
>CAZJAY010000188.1:1527-3820 GCA_964543915.1 uncultured Methylocystis sp.
CTCCATCTCGGGCTTCAGCACCATGAGCATGCGCTCCTGGCTCTCCGAAAGCATCATTTCATAGGCGGTCATGCCCGCTTCGCGGCAGGGGACGGCGTCGAGATTGAGCTCGATGCCGAGATTGCCTTTGGCGCCCATCTCCACGGCCGAAGACGTCAGCCCGGCCGCGCCCATGTCCTGGATGGCGATCACAGCCCCGGACGCCATGAGTTCGAGGCAGGCCTCCAGCAAAAGCTTCTCGGAAAAAGGATCGCCGACCTGCACGGTCGGACGTTTCTCCTCGGCGTCCGCCTCGAAGGCGGCGGAAGCCATGGTGGCCCCATGAATGCCGTCGCGACCCGTCTTCGAGCCGAGATAGACGATCGGATTCCCGACGCCGGCGGCGGCCGAATAGAAGATCGAATCGACGCGCGCGAGCCCGACCGCCATGGCGTTGACGAGAATGTTGCCGTCATAGCCCGAATCGAATTCCGTCGAGCCGCCCACGGTCGGCACGCCGAAACTATTGCCGTAACCGCCGATGCCGGCGACGACGCCGGCGACGAGATGGCGTGTTTTTGGATGGGCAGGCTGACCGAATCGCAGGAGATTGAGACAGGCGATCGGGCGCGCGCCCATGGTGAAAACATCGCGCAGAATGCCGCCGACGCCTGTCGCTGCGCCCTGGAAGGGTTCGATGAACGACGGGTGATTGTGGCTTTCCATCTTGAAAACGCACGCGTCGCCGTCGCCAATATCGATGACGCCAGCATTCTCTCCCGGACCGCGAATCACCCAGGGGGCTTTTGTCGGGAGCTTCCGCAAATGGATGCGGGAAGATTTGTAGGAACAGTGCTCGTTCCACATGGCCGAGAAAACCCCGAGCTCCGTGAAGCTTGGCGTTCGGCCGATCAGCCGGAGAATGCGCTCGTATTCCTCTGGCTTGAGACCATGGGAGACGGCAAGCGCGGCGTCGACGACGGGCTCATTGGACGAATTCGCCCGGTGGACGTCAGTTTCGGAAGATGAGGCTGTCAAATCGTCGCTTTCCGGCGATGTTGGGCCGCGACGCGCGCAGCTATCGGATTTTGCACCTGATTCGCTGATTCCCCTAACGCTGGTGCGGTGCGAAGGCAATGCCCAAAAATGTTGCCGATTGGTCACATTCACAGAGAATGAACCATAGGACCATCATTTATTGACTTTTATCAATTGCATTTGCCGGGATTCGTAGCAACTTCGCTTCGGCTCGGCGATAAATCGTTTGCGCCGATGTGAATTCGAAACGGGGGTTCCTATGAAAAATCTTCTTCGCGGCGCGCTCGCCGCATTCGCCATCGGAGCCGTTTCGGCCTCCGCTTTCGCCGCTGATCTCGCCTCCCATAAGGCGCCGCCCGTCGTTGCGGACGATGGGTTCAATCCTTTCCAGATCCGCTTGCTGGCCTCGGGCGTTCTGCCGCTGGACGGCACCGCGTCGATCTATGACGGCCGCTATGCCGGCTCCTCCGGACTCCCGGGCCTCGCGCCGTGGAACCTGCTCGCAAACGGCGGCGCGCCGATGTTCACGCCGCTCGCCGCGACGGGCTGGAGCTATGGTCCCGGCACAAGCTTCACGGGGGCCAACACCACAATCTCCTGGGCGGTCGTTCCGACGGTTACGATCGACTACTTCTTCAACAAGAACTGGTCGGTTGAGTTGATTTGCTGCTTCACCCCGCACAAGGTGCAGGGCATGGGCTCGATCTTTGGCGCGAATGTCATCGATACGCTGGTCTTCCCGCCATCTCTGACGATCGACTATCACTTCACCAACTTCGGCGCCTTCCAGCCCTATCTGGGCGTCGGCGTGAACTTCACCGCCTTCCTGACAACCAAGGGCGGCCAGACCCCCTATCAGCTCGCGACGCCTTTCGTTTCTGGAGCTTTGCCTCAGCCCCAGGCGCCGACGGTTGTCAGCGCGACCAGCGCCTCGATCACCCCGTCCTGGGGCGTCGTCGGCCAGGCCGGCTTTGATTACATGCTGACCGAGAACTGGGGCGTGAACTTCGACGTCAAATACATCATGATGGAGCCGAACGCGCACGTCTATCTGAACGGCATCACGGCGCTGGGCACGGCGAATGGTCTGCCCCAGTATCAGGCCTTCTCCCAGAACCTTGACCTTGCGGTGAAGATCAACCCGCTCGTGGTTTCGACCGGCCTGACCTACCGCTTCGGCAAGAGCGTCGCCCAGCCGGCCCTCGCCCAGACTGTCGGCGCGATGCTGCCCTCCTTCTGATCGAAGGTGGATGGAAACAAAAGAAAACCGGCCCTC
>CAZJAY010000189.1:0-3816 GCA_964543915.1 uncultured Methylocystis sp.
ACCGGCAAGCCGCTGGTCATCATCGCCGAGGACATCGAGGGCGAGGCGCTCGCCACGCTCGTCGTCAACAAGCTGCGCGGCGGCCTCAAGGTCGCGGCCGTGAAGGCGCCGGGCTTCGGCGACCGTCGCAAGGCGATGCTCGAGGATATCGCCATCCTCACGGGCGGCCAGATGATCGCCGAGGATCTCGGCATCAAGCTCGAGAACGTGACGCTCGCCATGCTCGGCCGCGCCAAGCGCGTGCGCATCGAGAAGGAGAACACCACGATCATCGACGGCGCCGGCGACAAGAAGGACATCGAAGCCCGCATCGCCCAGATCAAGGGTCAGATCGAGGAGACCACCTCGGACTACGACCGTGAGAAGCTCCAGGAGCGTCTCGCCAAGCTCGCGGGCGGCGTCGCGGTGATCCGCGTCGGCGGCGCGACCGAGGTCGAGGTCAAGGAGAAGAAGGATCGCGTCGACGACGCCCTCAACGCCACCCGCGCGGCGGTCGAGGAAGGCGTGTCGCCAGGCGGCGGCGTGGCGCTGCTGCGCGCCATCAAGGCGCTCGATGGCGTGAAGGTCGGCAATTCCGATCAGCAGACCGGCGTCGAGATCGTGCGTAAGGCCATCCAGGCCCCGGCGCGCCAGATCGTCGACAACGCAGGCGGCGACGGCGCCGTCGTGGTCGGCAAGCTGCTGGAGTCCTCGGACTACGCCTACGGCTTCGACGCCCAGAAGGGCGAGTTCGGCGATCTCGTGAAGCTCGGCATCATCGACCCGACCAAGGTCGTGCGCACCGCGCTTCAGGACGCGGCCTCCATCGCCGGTCTGATCATCACCACCGAGGCGACGATCACCGAGCAGCCCAAGAAGGAAGCGCCCCCGATGCCGGGCGGCGGCATGGGCGGCATGGGCGGCATGGACTTCTGATCCACGCAAAATCGTTGCGCGCCCCGCCAACACTTGCAGGGGCGCGCGGTTTTGCCGCTGTCCAAGGATTTGGAAAAGGCCCCGCTCGTCGGGGCCTTTTTCTTTGTCCGTGCAAGGCTTTTCCTTACAAATAGACGCCGCGGTCGCAGGAGGTTGCCGGAGATCCGGCGCGCGTGGTCGTTGCCGTCTGGCTGCGCGTCGTCTATTTTGATTCAGCGATCAATTATTCGCATCGCGACTGGAAATAGATCCGGGAGACGTTTCAATGGCGAGCAATAACGGGTCGGCGTCCGCCGACGCGGAATGGGCCGAACATATCAAAACCTATAATGGTTTTATCTGGCTCCTTAAATTCTCGGGGGGCCTTTCAGCAGTGACCCTCCTCGCGCTCTACGTGCTCTTCGCGCGTTAGCACCAAAAGCCCCTCACGCCAGGCCGTCGGGGGGCTCCCATGACGGCGGCGGTTTCACCGGAACCGGAGTTCGTCATGCGCATCGCCGTATTGGCCGAAACGGATAAAGCCGAGCCGCGCGTCGCGGCGACCCCCGAAACAGTCAAAAAATTCGTCGGTCTCGGGGCCGACGTCGCATTTGAGGCCGGCGCCGGCGCGGCGGCCGGTTTCGCGGACTCCGATTACGCGGCGGCTGGCGCGCAGATTGTCGGGGATCCCGCTTCGGCGCTGGCCGGCGCGGAAGTGGTTTTGCGCGTGCGGCGCCCGGCGGCGGCGGAGCTGGCCGGCGCCAAACCCAATGTCGCCGTGGTCGCAATCATGGACCCCTTCGGCAATGAGGCGGCGCTCGCTGAGCTCGCCCGGGCCGGGGCCATCGCCTTCGCGATGGAGTTCATGCCGCGCATCACGCGCGCGCAGTCCATGGATGTTCTGTCTTCCCAGGCCAATCTCGCCGGCTATCGTGCGGTGATCGACGCGGCGGCCGAATATGGCCGCTCCTTTCCGATGATGATGACGGCGGCCGGAACGGTGCCCGCCGCGAAAGTCTTCATCATGGGCGTCGGCGTCGCCGGCCTTCAGGCGATCGCAACCGCCCGGCGTCTCGGGGCCATCGTCACCGCCACCGACGTGCGCCCGGCGACGAAGGAACAGGTTGAATCGCTCGGCGCGAAATTCCTCGCCGTCGAAAACGAGGAGTTCCAGCAGGCGCAGACCGCCGGCGGCTACGCCAAGGAATTGTCGCCCGAATATCAGAAGGCGCAGGCGGAGCTGACGGCCTCCCACATCGCAAAACAGGATGTCGTTATCACGACCGCGTTGATTCCCGGTCGTCCGGCGCCCAAACTCGTTTCCGCCGAAATGGTCCGCTCAATGCGCAATGGTTCGGTGATCGTCGATCTCGCCGCTGAACGCGGCGGCAATTGTGAGCTGACGCGTCCCGGAGAAACCATCGTCGAGAATGGCGTCCGGATCGTCGGCGCGCTCAATCTCGCGGGCCGCATGGCGTCGACGGCGTCGAGCCTCTACGCGAAAAATCTTCTCGCCTTCGTCGAAACCATGATTTCGCGGGAAACGAAACAGTTCGCCATCAACTGGGACGACGAACTCGTGAAGGCCACCGCGCTCACGCGCGACGGCGCCGTGATCGATCCGCGTTTCGTAAAATAGGCCGAGCCGCAACATCACCGAAAGGGAAGGGCGTCAATCATGACAGACTCTACGCAGCAATTGCTCGAGAAAGCCCGTGTCGCGGCGGAGGCCGCGAAGCAACTCGCCGATCAGGCGCAGCTCTATTCCGACCAGGTCGCGCAGACGGCGGCGGCGCTGACCTCGCACGGCCTTGGCGGCGGCGCGATCGATCCGTTCATCTTCCGGCTCGCGATCTTCGCGCTGCCTGTTATCGTTGGTTACTACGTCGTCTGGTAGGTTACGCCGGCGCTGCATACGCCGCTCATGTCCGTCACCAACTCCATTTCCTCGGTGATCGTCGTCGGCGCGCTGCTCTCGACCGGCGTCGATCTTGCAGCCGCATCGGACAGCGGCGCCGGCTGGGCGCGCTGGTTCGGTTTCATTGCGCTCATTCTCGCCTGTGTGAACATATTCGGCGGCTTCCTCGTCACCGAACGCATGCTCGCAATGTATAAAAAGAAGGGCTGAGGCCATGAGCGCCAATATCGCAGCCCTTCTCTATCTCGCCGCCGGAATCCTTTTCATTCTGGCGCTTCGCGGACTGTCCTCGCCGGCGACGTCGCGCGACGGCAATCGCTACGGCATGATCGGTATGGCGGTCGCCGTCGTAACGACCTTGCTGTTGCATCTGCCGCCGCTGTTCGGCTTCGTGCTGATTATCGTCGGCGCAGGCATTGGCGGAGGTGCGGGCGCCTTCCTCGCCCAGCGCATCGAAATGACGAAGATGCCGGAGCTGGTGGCGTTTTTTCACTCGCTCGTCGGTCTTGCGGCGGTGCTCGTCGCCTGTAGCGCCTATTTCGCGCCCCAGGCTTTCGGGATCGGCGCGACGGGTCAGATTGAGGGCGGCAGCCTGATCGAAATGTCGCTTGGCGCCGCGATCGGCGCGATCACCTTCACCGGCTCGATCGTCGCCTTTCTCAAATTATCCGAACGCATGTCCGGCAAGCCGATTCTTCTGCCCGAGCGTCATACGATCAATATTGCGCTTGGCGTCGCGCTGGTGACGCTGATCCTGCTCTTCGCCACCTCGGAGAGCGGCTGGTGGCTGCTGCTGCTGATCATCGTGTCGCTGGCGCTCGGCGTGACGCTGATCATTCCCATCGGCGGCGCGGACATGCCGGTGGTCGTGTCGATGCTCAACTCCTATTCGGGCTGGGCGGCGGCGGGCATTGGTTTCACGCTGGGCAATCTCGCGCTGATCATCACCGGCGCGCTGGTCGGGTCTTCCGGCGCCATCCTCTCGTACATCATGTGCAAGGTCT
>CAZJAY010000190.1:0-3815 GCA_964543915.1 uncultured Methylocystis sp.
AGCGTGAGGGTGATCGAGTGCGACAGTGTGAAGGCCGTGACGATCTTCACGAAGGGCCAGACGCATTGCGCCCAGAGAATGAGGGCGAAAAGGAAGCAGAGATGGTCGTAGCCGGTGACGATATGCTCGACGCCGGCCTTCAGGAATTTGACCATCAACTGGGCTGTCGTTTCCATGGGTCGCGACAGATCGAGCGCCGGATCGTTCGGGTAGAGCATGGTCTCGCCGGCATTGTCGCCGCCAATCAGCGTGACGAGATGTTTCCCGCGTTCGCCCTGGGTCGCGAGAAGCTTCGTCGCGTCGTAGAAAACCTGGCCCTGCGTCCCGGCGCAATCGAAGCGCATGACGACAAGGGCGCTGTCCTGATTGACCGGGTCTTCGCCGGATTTTTCGACTGTGGCGATACAGGCGCGGCCGCTCGCATCGCGCATCGCGACCCTGCGGGCGACGAATTTGCCGATTTCGCTTTCGAGCGCGCCGGGTTGGGAGAGATCCGCCTCGGCGCGTTCCGCCATTGTGTTACGGAACATCTTCTCAAGGTCGGTGGCGAGGAAGCCGACATCGACGACATAGACGCGGTTGGCCTGGGGCGCGATTTTTCCGGTTGAAATATCGGGGGTATGGGCGAGCGCAGCCCGACCGGAGAGCGCGAGCGCCAGAAGCGCGATGGCCAGTCTTGTCCAGTATCCGATCGACATGCGCTTCCCTTTCCAGCCGCGGCGCGGCAACATGCCAAAGCGCGTCTACGGCGGCAAGAGCGCGGGAAGCGCGTGAATTTCCGCCAGCCCATCGCCCGTGCTAGAACGCCGCAGGCCGCAAAAGCGCCCGGGATTTTTGACCGCCATGCGCTTCCCTCCATCGTTCCTCGACGAAATACGCGCGCGCGTGCCCGTGTCCGAGATTGTTCGCCGCAAGGTGAAGCTGACGAAACAGGGCCGGGAATGGCGGGGTCTCTCGCCCTTCAACGCCGAGAAAACGCCGTCCTTCTACGTCAACGACCAGAAGGGGTTTTTCCACGACTTCTCGTCGGGAAAACACGGCGACGGCTTCGCCTTTCTCATGGAGACGGAGGGGCTTTCCTTTCCGGAGGCCGTGGAGCGCCTTGCGGGGCTCGCGGGCCTGCCGATGCCGGTCGAAACGCCGGCGCAGCGCGCGGAAGAGTCCCGCCGGGTGGCGGCCGGCGACGCGCTCGCCTTCGCCGCCGAGTTTTTCGAAAAAACGCTTGCGGGTCCCGCCGCCGCCGCCGCGCGCGCCTATCTCGACCGCCGGGGCGTCGCCGCGCGCGCGCGGAGCCACTTCCGCATCGGTTTCGCGCCGGCTGAACGCCATGCGCTCCGGGATCATCTGGCGGCGAAGGGCGTCGATCCCGCCACCATGATCGAGGCGGGGCTCCTCGTGCATGGTCCGGATATTGCGGTCCCCTATGACCGGTTTCGCAACCGCATCATTTTTCCGATCTGCGACCGCGCCGGCCGGGTCATCGCCTTCGGCGGCCGCGCGATGGAGGCCGATGCGCAGGCCAAATATCTGAATTCGCCCGAAACGCCGCTCTTCCACAAAGGCGCGACGCTTTACAATCTGCACAATGCGCGAAAGCTCGCGCATGAGTCCGGCTCGGTGATCGCCGTCGAAGGCTATATGGATGTCATCGCCATGACAGCGGCCGGCCTCGCAAATGTCGTCGCGCCCCTGGGGACGGCGCTCACGGCGGAGCAATGCGGGCTCCTCTGGCGGCTTGCGGAAGAGCCGATCCTCTGTTTCGACGGGGACAAGGCCGGCCTCAAGGCCGCCTATCGCGCAATCGACACCGCGTTGCCGTTGATCGGCCCCGGTCGCAGCCTGCGTTTTGTCATGTTGCCGGACGGCCGCGACCCGGACGAGCTGCTGCGCGCGGGCGGGCCGGCCGCGCTCGCCGGCGCGCTCGCCAGCCCCCTGCCGCTCGTCGACGTTCTCTGGATGCGCGAGACGCAGGGCGTCGCGTCCGATACGCCCGAGCGCCGCGCCGGGCTCGAACGGCGGCTGCGGGAGGTCGCGGGCCGGATCACCGATGAAACGCTGCGTCGACATTATCAGCAGGAACTGCGCGACCGTTTCGACAGGCACTTTGGCCGGGCTTCCGGTCGAGGCGGCGATCCGTCGGCCGGGCCGGAAGGACGGGATTTTCGGCCGTTCCGGCGGAACGCGGGCAGCGCGCCGGAGAAGCGCGGACCCGTCCGGATCAGCCCCGGACTCGCGAATTCGCCGCTCTTCCGCGGCGTTCCGACAACGCCGGCGCCGAGAGAAAGTTTGATTTTGCTTGTTTTTCTCAATCATCCTGCGCTTCTTGCCGAGCATGTCGACGAGATTGCCGCCCTTGATTTCTCGGTATCCGAGGGCGGCGCCCTGCGCGACGCGATGGTTCAATGGATCGAGCGTGGCGGCGGAACCCGCGCCGAGCTGCTTGCGTTTCTCGACCAGAGCGGGCTTTCAGCGGCGACCGCCCGGCTCAGCGGCGCGGCAGCCCATTCGGTGCTGTGGAGCGCGCGTCCCGAGGCCGCCACCGTAGACGCGGCGGAAACGCTGCGTCAGGCTTTGGTCTTGCATCGTCGGGCGTGGGCGTTAAATAGGGAACTACGCGAAGTTGAGGTCCGGCTGGCCGAAAATCCAAACGAGCGGGACTCGGCGCGTCTCAGGGATATCAAGACGCAACTGTCGGCGCTGGACGGCGCAGAGGCGGCGCTCGAGGGTTTCGGCGCGATGTCGGGCCGTCCAACGCGTTCATTATGATTTCGTCCGGCGGAGATTGCCGGCAAGGTTAGCGGAGCGTTAACGTCCTTCGGGGAAATTGGGCCCCGTCGACGGCTTCGGTCGGGATGGCATTGCGGGAGCCGCCGGGCCGATTCGGGCCGGGTCGCGGCGCCCATGGAGCTTTTGATGGCGAAAAAAGACGAAGAAAAGGTCGATAATGACGCGGTGTCGGTGGTCGAAACCAGCGACGGCCCGCTCCTCGATCTCAACGAAGCCGCCTTCAATCGGATGATCAAGCTCGCGAAGAAGAGCGGCTTTGTCACCTATGCCGAACTCAACGCCGTTTTGCCGTCGGAAGAGGTCTCCTCCGACCAGATCGAGGACGTCTATGCGATGCTCTCCGAAATGGGCATCACGGTTTCAGAGGGCGACGACTCCGACGACGCCGATGGCGAGGAGCAGAACGAAGAAGAGGAAGCCGAGGGCGGCGAACTCGTCGAAGGCGCGCGCACAACAGCTGTTGCGACCCGCACATCCGAGCCGGCGGACCGGACGGATGATCCGGTGCGCATGTATCTGCGCGAGATGGGCTCGGTCGAGTTGCTTTCGCGCGAGGGCGAGATTGCGATCGCCAAGCGAATCGAGGCCGGCCGCGAGGCGATGATCGCAGGACTTTGCGAGAGCCCGCTGACGTTCCAGGCGATCATCATCTGGCGCGAGGAGCTCGACGCCGGCAAGGTCTTGCTGCGCGACATTATCGATCTTGAGGCGACCTACGCCGGCCCGGATGGCAAGGGCGCTGCGAAGCCCGCCGAGGGCGACGTCGACGGGGCGCTCGCGCCAGCAACGGCGCCGAGCACGCCGCCCGCCGGACTTGGCGAGGAGGAGGCGCCGCCCGAGGAGTCCTTTGAAGAGGAAGACGACATGGAAAATTCCGTGTCGCTCTCCGCCATGGAGGCTGAGCTCAAGCCGAGGGTGCTTGAGACCTTCGCGCGCGTCGCCGACGCCTACAAAAAGCTGCGTCGCCTCCAGGACCAGAACGTCGAGAACAAACTCAAAACCGAGACGCTGACGCCCGCCCAGGAGCG
>CAZJAY010000191.1:0-916 GCA_964543915.1 uncultured Methylocystis sp.
GCGATCGTCGCCTTCAGCGCGGCGCGTATGTCGGGACCGGAAAGGGAAAAATCGTCCACAATCAGACGACCTTCGCCATTGAGTAGGCGCGCTTCGAGACGCGCCGAAGAGAGCGGGACCGGTTTCTCGCCGGCGCGCTCCGGCTGAACGACGGTCGGCTGTGCGAGATGCAAGGAGATTTTCCAGGCGTCCATGCCGCTCGACGGATTCCCTGCAGCCGGCGCGGCGGCGATTGGGGCCGCCTCCCCGGCGAAGGCGAGATCAAACCCGCCCGCCTTCACTTCGATGGGCGTCAGAACGAGCCGGCCGGCGGTGGGGCTCCAGTCGGCGGCGATCGCGACATGTTCGATCATCACCGGCTCGTGATCCCGCTCTTCGAGCCGGAAGAACCCCTTGCCAACATCGAGCCGACCGGCGGCGCGCAGAACGGCATTATCCGGCGCCAGTGTGAAATCGAGATCCATGGCGAGGGGCGCGTCCGTATCGAACCGCGTGGTTCGAAAACCGCCGAGAAGCGAGATCTCATCAATCGAGAGATCCCGAACCGCCGCGCGGAAATCCCGTTTGCCGCCAGGCGCGCCGCTGGCGAGCGCATCCGCCGTCCAGCGGCCCGAGGGGCCGGAGGCTGCAAGGCTGAAGCTCATGCCGCCGTCGCCCTTGTCCATACTGAGCGACACATCCTCATAATGGAGCGCGCGATCCGTGGTCCTGTCGTCCACGAGCAAGCGACCATGGGTAACGCCGAGACGATCAAAGGAGCCGATGGCGCTGTCCGGACTGGTGGCAAGGTCCATGAGCCCCCGCAGCGCCGCCGCTACGGTACGTAACAGCGCTCTCTGCGCTGCGGGCGTCCCGATTTCCGCCACGGGCGCGGGCGCGGACATTCCGGTCTGAAGCTGATCAGCGCCGGCCGAGA
>CAZJAY010000191.1:926-3774 GCA_964543915.1 uncultured Methylocystis sp.
CTCGCCATCCGTCAAAACCGACAGCCGAAGATCGAGATCCATAATTTCGAGCCGCCGGGGTCGAACCCGACAAATCAAAAGCGCCGGCAGATCGAGCGACAGCTGGGCGCGCGGAGCCGCCACGATCGCCCGGCCGTCGCTACGAACGACGAGACCGTTGACCGACAACGCCGGTCCGTGATCCGAGTTCGTGATCTCGGCTCCGGCGATTTCAAAAGCGAAACGATGTCACGAAAGCTCTTCCAGCGAGGCGACTATTTCAGGCGCCAGCCAGCCGAATGTGATCGGACCGCTCGACAGGGCGTAGAAAAACCAGCCGGCCCCGACTGACAGGAGGAGCGCAGCGGCCAGCGCGACGCCGACCAGAAGTCGCCTGAAGGAACGGGACATCTTCGGAAACGGCCTGCGCGGCGCGCGACCGCGCGAATCTTCCTGATCGAAGCGCCCGTCATGCGCGCTTTGGCCCAACTAACCTCGCTCTCGCGCGTCGGATGACCCGAAGCTCCGCGCAAACGTTCGGACGAACCACGCCGGGCCGCTTGCCCGACGCGCCGACAACCGCATTTAACAAGGCGATATTACCGGCGGATGCGACGAAAGGAAGGGGCCATGGCGGGAAATTCGACAGAGAAAGCAACGCGCGCCGGGAAGGCCGGAAAGACGACGGCAAGTCCCGAAAAAACCGCGCCGGCGAAGAAAACGGCTGCGGATTCGTCAAAAGCCACGCCGGCGAAAGCCGCCGCGAAAGCGCCAAAGGCGCCGACGAAAACCGCCCCCCCGGCGCCGGTTGTCGGCGAAGCGCCGGAAGCGGGGGCCGTCGCCCCGAATTTCACGCTGCCGGGCGCCGGCGGCGAAACGCTCTCGCTCGTCGCCTTCAAAGGAAAAAAAGTGGCGCTCTATTTTTACCCGAAGGACGACACCTCGGGATGCACGATCGAGGCGAAGGAGTTCAACGAACTGAACGCCGCCTTTGCAAAGGCCGGCGCTGTTGTGATCGGCATGTCGCCCGATCCCGTGAAAAGCCACGACAAGTTCCGCGCCAAATACGGGCTCACAATCCCGCTCGCCTCCGACGAAACGAAGGAAACGCTTTCGGCCTATGGCGTCTGGATCGAAAAAAGCATGTATGGCAGAAAATATATGGGGGTCGAACGCTCAACTTTTCTGATCGACGAAAAAGGCCGTATCGCCCGCGTCTGGCGAAAGGTCTCGGCCCCGGGCCACGCCGCAGAAGTTCTCGCCGCCGTCCGGGAGCCTAAAAAGAACTGAGCCGGCGCGCACCGTCCATGCGTCGGGCGGTTCGCCGCGCGCGCGCAGTTATGCTCGTGTTCCACGCGCGGCGGCGCGATCGACGGCGCGGCGACGTCCTGCGCTTTTTTCGCAAGGATCTTCGCCATGTCATCGGCTCCCTTCCGGGCGACGGCGAGGTTTGGCCGGATCGACAGCGCCCGCTCATAGTCAGCCCGCGCGCGCTGGAAATCCTTCTTTCCACGCCAGGCGCCGGCGCGATTGACGAGCGCGGCGACGTAGTTTGCGTCAACTTTCAGCGCCGCATCGAAATCGGCAAGCGCCCGATCGTAATCGGCGCGCGCGTAATAGCAGGCGCCGCGTCCGTTGAGCGCCCCAACCTGTTTCGGATCAAGACGAATGATCGCCGTATAATCGGCGATCGCATGCTCGTGATCGCCGGCGGAATGATAGAGCGCCGCGCGGGCGACGAGCGCGGGCAGATTCTTCGCATCAAGCTTCAGGGCTGCGTTCAAATCCGCCAGCGTCTTGTCCTTGTCCCCCTTCGCGCGGTAGGCGAGCGCGCGTCCGAGAAAGATCTGGGCGTTGGCCGGCGCGTCCCCGGCCGCCGCCTGATCATAGTCGGCGATGGCTTTGTCGAATTCGCCCCGCGCCTGGTAAACCCCGGCCCGCGCCGCAAGCGCAGCGGCGGATTTGGGGTCGATGCCGATTGCTTTCCCGAGATCGGCCAGCGCGGCGTCGAGATTGCCCTTTGCCTGGTAGGCGCTGGCCCGATTAACATAGGCCGCAACCTGACCGTGAGGCGTTTCTTTCGATAAATCAGCGATAACGTTCGAGCAGCCGGCAATTCTTTCGTCGGGATTGGCGGCGCGGCAGCCCGCCCAGCCCGGTCCGGCGGCGGCATGATCCGCGCGGGCTCCGGCGGAAATCACCAAGACCGGGAGGCAAAAACCCATAACGATGGAAACCGGCGCCGCGACCGCGCGAAAGAAACAGGGAACAGCCATGCTAATAACGCTCCTGAAACAGAGTGGCGCGCGACGTTAATGGATCGCGCCGCGCCCGCAAACCCGAAAACGGCCGCCCAGACAGTACTGCCCGGATCCGGCGAGGGGAAAAAGCTGGTGGACGACAGGCCGCGCGCGCCGTCGCCCCGAAAACCGAATATTGTGCGCGCGGGCAAACGGTGGGAGTTTGCCTCCTGAAGGCGGCCAAATATCGATTCCAGGTTCAACAATGAAACTTCTGACCCAAACCGACGCCATCGCCGACGCCTGCGCACGTTTTTCCGGATGTGATTTTGTCACGGTCGATACGGAGTTCCTGCGCGAAACAACCTTCTGGCCGAAGGTCTGCGTGATCCAGCTCGCCTCGCCGGAAGAGGCCGTCGCAATCGACGCTCTTGTTGAAGATATTGATTTAACGCCATTTTTTAATCTCATGTCGAACCGGGACGTGGTCAAGGTATTCCATGCGGCCCGGCAGGACATCGAGATCATCTGGCGGCTCGGTCGTCTCATTCCGGCGCCCCTGTTCGATACGCAGGTCGCGGCGATGGTGTGCGGCTTCGGCGAGCAGGCCTCCTATCTCGATATCGTAA